>SKPJ01000519.1 GCA_007119595.1 Myxococcales bacterium | reverse complement strand
TGACGATCGACGTCGTCAAATACACGGCATTGAGCTGAAGCAGGGACTCAAAGCCGCCTGCTTCAAAGCGCCGAAAAAACATTGCGTTGCGCACGACGGATGCCCCGATCCCCTGCATTACGGACACCGCTGCAAATGCACCGGTCATAGTAGTGATCATCGACATGTCGGGGTCTTCGGGTGCATCTCCGGCTTGCACCATAAAGTACATCACTACGTAATAGATGAAGATCGCCGCGAGCAATGCGGCCCAGATTATCCAGTAAATAATCGTCGATTGTTTCGTTGTATTCATCGAAACTTTCCGTTGTAGAATCGCGTTTTTCCAAGCTGTTATGTAGCGAAATATCTTTCAAGCTACCGCACCCTCTCAATTTGACAAACCTTCGACTTCGGGACGACACTTCGGCGAATGCAACTACCAACTGCACAGGAGCTCCATGATGGCCGACGACTCACTCCAAGATCTGCGTGACGAGCTCAACGAGATCGACGCCGGGTTGGTGCGCCTGATGGGGCGGCGCCAGGAGGTGGTGGAGGAGATCGGCCGGGTCAAACAAAAGACCGGAAGGACCACTCGCGACCACGCCCGCGAGAAGGTCGTATTGGACAAAGTGCGAAACCTCGCCACCGAGCTAAAGATCGATGCCGATGCGGTGGCTCGGATCTTCGAGGAGCTCATTCGAGCGTCCCTGGCCGTTCAGGAACGGGACCGCCTGGTGCGGCGAAGCGGCGGCGGTGATCGCCCGGTGCTCGTCATCGGCGGTGCCGGGTTGATGGGCCGCTGGTTTGCCGATTTTTTGGACTCCCAGGGCTTCGAAGTGACGATCGCCGATCCCGCGGGTTCCGTGGAGGAATTCGAGTCCGTCGACGATTGGACAACCCTCGATGTCGATTCATTCTATATGGTGTTGGTCGCCACACCGATGCAGGTGGCCAATGAGGTGCTCGAAGAGCTCGCCAGTCGTGCTACGGATACCATTATTTTGGATATAAGCTCCCTCAAAGAACCGGTGCGCCCCGGTCTTCAAAAGTTGGTGGAGGCCGGTGTTCCCGTGGCCTCATTGCACCCGATGTTTGGCCCGGACGTCATCTTGCTATCCGGACGCCATGTAGTGGTCGTCGACCTCGGCAATCGGCGAGCATTGGAGGCTGCGCGAGGGTTATTCGAGGAGACGATGGCCACCATCGTGGAGATGGAGTTCGAGCAGCACGACCGGGCCATGGCGCTCGTCTTGGGTCTGTCGCACGCCATCAACATCGTCTTCGGCGACACCCTCGCCAACAGCCGCCAGCGGGCCGAACGACTCAGCGAAGTCTCGAGCACCACCTTCGCGCGCCAATTGTCGGTCGCAGGCCAGGTCGCCCACGAAAATCCCCATCTATATTTTGAGATTCAAGCCCTCAATCCCTACTCCGACGAATTGCTCGACGCATTGGCGGAGTCCGTCGATCGCCTGCGAGAGCAAATCGCCTCCGGAGCGGCATCGGAATTTGTGAAGATGATGGAGGAGCGGCGCCGCTTTTTGCTGCGCCGCCCAGAAGTTGACGGGTAGGGTCGACGGGTGAGTCACAGCTCAGGTCCGCGTGAGATCTCGGGCCCGATTGAGCTGAAATTCCAGAAAATGATCGGCCATCACCAGTGCGGCCATCGACTCCAGCACGGGAATCGCCCGTGGCACGATGCAGGGATCGTGGCGACCCTTTTTCGACATTTCGCCTACCGTACTGGCCGGCTTGAAGTAGACCAGAAGCCGAATTCGCTCACCGTTGGAGATCCCGCCCTGGATGCCGTTGGCCGCCGGACTGATGCCACATTCCGGGCCGTAACCGCTCTTTCCGGCGTGAAAATCAAAGCCCGATTTGGTGCTGTCGCTGGGGGCCTCGCCGAGTGTTACGCCGACGACGGCGCCGACACTCATCATAGCGTTGGCGAGAGTGTTTTTGATCTTTCGAAACACGGGCTCCCCAAGCCCCATGGGCACCCCGTCGATCCATAATTCGATGATGCCACCACGTGAATCGCCGCGCTCTTTGCACTCCAGAAGTTCGGCCTCGATATCGGCAGCCACGTCCAGATCGGGACAACGCGTAGGGCTCTGGTCGACCCGCTCGCGGGTCAACTCATCGGGAAAGTCCTCGGCGCGGTGCTCTCCTATCTGTCGGGAAAATCCGACGATGGACATCTCCTCGGGGAGTATTTTTTCGGCAATCGCCCCGCCGATGACGCGGGCCGCCGTCTCGCGACCCGAGGCCCGGCCGCCACCGCGGTAGTCGCGATGACCGAATTTCTCCTCCCACGTTCGGTCGGCGTGGCCGGCGCGAAAAAATCCGGGATCGTAGTCCCTGCTTCGCTGATCCTTATTCCAGATCACCACACAGATCGGCGTTCCCAGCGTCTTGCCCTCGAAGACGCCGCTCAAGATGTCGGGGGCGTCTTTTTCGTCTCGCGCGGTGGTGATCTTCGACTGCCCCGGCCGCCGGCGTTGGCCCTGGGCCACCAGATCTTGGGGAGATAACTCGATGCCCGCCGGCACGCCGTCGACGATGGCGCCGAGCGCCCGGCCGTGAGATTCGCCGAAGGTGGTCAGGCGCAATAGGTTTCCAAAGGTGTTGCGCTCCATGCTTTAGTCCTTATGCCAAAAAAGTCGTTGCTGACGGGCCTGGGCGTCGAAAAAGACGTCGCCGTTGATGTGAATCCCTGCGCCCTCCGGCGGCTTTCGCACGCCCGAATAATGCAGATCGAACCACACCTCGCTTCGCGGTGGATCGGTGTAGGCGGTGTCGGAATTGCCGGCGGCGTTGACCACCAGCGTCACTTCGTCGGGCGCCTCATCGCTCCAGCCCCGGCGACCGCTGGCGTGGTGAACCAGATTCCAGTCAGAGCAATCGATGGCGCGCAAAACCGCCGGGGAGACGCCGCCGCGCCCGATGATGGCGACATCTGCCGGCTCCACGCCGCGCTGTGCGATCTCCTCGAGGGCTGCCACCATGCCCGCCTCGTCGGTATCGATGGCCTCCCAGTGTCCGTCGCACCGTCGCAGCGTATTGACCGCCGACATCTCGCGATCTGCTGCAGGCTCTACGCAGTCGGCCTCCAAGATCTTTTGCTTCAACGGCGACGTCACGGAGATCCCGGATACGTCGAATCTCTCGCAAACATCGAGAAGTCGCTCCAATGCTCGCGTCGACCCCTGGCGGCCAAATGGAATCTTGAGATAGGAAATTCTTCGCCCCTCGTCGCGAGCCGCCCGGCGGTGCCACACATCGCCCTGGCTGGTCGCCACCGGGTCGCCGAGCAACCCCTCGAATTGATGGGCCGGCGGACCGGCCAGATGGGGCAGCCAGGCCTGTAGATCGAGGGGAGATTCGATGGGATTCGCCGTGTGGCTGCGCCGATGCGGTGCAAGGCCCGGTGGAAGATAATTGGAGGCATTTTGGCGAAGTAGCGGTGGCCGGCACCAGGCAAATCGATCCCCTTGAGGCAAAAATGTCACCGGTCGACCTGTGGCGCACAGCGTTTCGTGCATTTTCAGTCCATCGAGCAACATCCGGTAATCCTCGACGCCAGGCGCCCATTTGAGCTGAATATGCTCTTTCCATCGGGGATGGGCATTCGCCAACCGCGCCGCACCTTCGATGAGCCGATCCACGGATTGGTCACTGGCCTGTGGCGGATGGGATGACACGATCAATTGCCGAGGCGACAGGTCATCGAGAGTCCTCGCGCCGAGAATGTCGTCGATAAATTGGACGTCCACGTCATATGCCGCCGCATCGGAAAGCGCCTTCAACCAATCGGGCTCGGCATTTCTCAGACTGGCGAGCATCTTGGTCGAGATATCCCGGGCATTTCGCAGATCGACGAGGTCACTTCGCACCTCCACTCCCGCCAATCCCAATAACTCTGCATCATCGACGGCCCGCAGAAGCTGTTCATCGTCGGCGGCGACCATCCACGTTCGCGCTGCCAGCGGCGAATCTTCGAGTTCACAGAGCCAACCGATTCGGATCGCCAGATCCCGTGCTGTTCGTTCGGGACCGCGTCCACGGGGCACATCGAGGCGAAGATGAGCGGCCCGCTCCCACCAAGGCTCGCGCTGGTCGATCATCCACTCCAACTCGGCGGCAAAATCTCGGTCCGGGCGAAGCCGGGCCCGGCCGCTTCGGGCCACTTCTTCCCAACCGTCGCGAAAGAGCCAGATGCACAGGCCGTCCTGCAATTGGGACGCCGAAAGGGGGTGAAAACCGGCTCCCAATGAGATGATTCGTGGTTTTTCGCCATCTTCGTCGACGATATCGGCCAGGGTTTCGCGCTCCAATCGCCGAAAGCGAGCCTCGCTGTCGGCGATGATTTCGGCGCAACTCGCCCCCTGGCACTCTTCGATGACCTCATCGAGATCGACCACATCGAGCGCAAGTTGTGCACCCGCCAATCGGGCCGCCGTCGACTTGCCACTTCCGCGGTGACCGACGATAAAGAAATTCGAAATCATGATGTCTTAGGGGTTCAGCTCAGGGGGAAAAAGAAACGATCCAGCCGAGTCGCCGGGCGTGGTGCCAGAAATCGGGATAGGACTTGGCCACCACCATCGGGGCCTCGATATGAAGCGGCGTACCGGCGGCGCTCAACAGCAGTCCGGCCATGGCCAAGCGATGGTCGCCAAAGGTTGGAAAATGCGCGTGGTCGGTGGGCTGTTGACGACCGGCGGGAATGACGAGCCCGTCATCGCGGGCCTCAATATCGACGCCCACCTCTTCAAATGCCGAGGCCAGATCGCCGATGCGATCCGATTCTTTGTGGCGAAGATGTTCGGCGCCCACAATCTCAACTTGAGGCCCCAGTCGAGTGCAGACAGCGGCTAAAACCGGTGCCAGATCCGGGGATTCGCCGAGGTCGATGACGACCTTGTCGTCACCGCGGCGGTCGGCCTTTTTGAGTCGATCTGCCAGTTGGAGTGCCCGGGCGTCCGGCTGGCGTCCCGACACGGGGGGACGAGTGACTTCGGCGTCGACACCGACCAAACGGGCCATCGCCCATACGGCGGCGCTGCTGGCGTCGGTCTCCGGCGCCAGGATGCCCGGTTCATAGAGTCGGGCCGTCGGGCTAAAGTGCAGCACTTCACCGCGGCGATCGATCTCGACACCGGCTGTACCCAACAAATCGAGGGTCATCTCAAAATAGGGCCGGCTGGCGACCTCCCCGCCCTCACTCAACACCAACTCGAAGTCATTGCTGCTCGCCGCGAGCAGGGCAATCGCCGTGGCATATTGCGAGGACTGCTTGGCCGAAACCTCGATGCGCGACGGCCACTTCGACCATCCCCGAACACAAACACCGACTCGGCCCCCCTTGGATATCGACTCAAACTCGGCGCCGGCGTTGCCAAGGGCTTCAAAAAGCGGCTCGTGGGGCCGCTCGAGCAGCCGGGGAGCAGCCCAGATCAATGTCTCAGCGTCACGAGCAGCGCAGAGGGCGACGAGAAAGCGAAAGGTCGTGCCTCCTTCACCGCAGTAGATCTCAGTACGATCGTCGCTTTTTCGACCGTCACTTCTTCGAAGGGTTTGAAGGCAGCGTTTTAGCCACGCCACGTCATCGGCACCGCTGTCCGCTTCGATCGCGGTCTCACCGGGCCGCAAATAGTCGATAACCAGAGCGCGATTCATTTCTGATTTGCTGGCCTCGATATCGAGCGTGGCCTCATATTGGGCCGATCGTTCGACCCTCGCCGCAGTGTCTTCAAACCACTCCACAGCGGTGCGAAATGCGTCGAACCAATCATCTGCCGAAATATCGCGAGTCACGAAGGGCTCGCCGGGAGCGCGCAGCGAGACGGAGCGCAACTGTCCGTCGACCCGTTTTTTATCCCGTGCAATTCCCGAGCAAAACCGGTCTCGGTCGCGAAACGAAGATATGGCCTGTGAGGGGGTGGCGACGGCGTAGATATGCCGGCGAAGGCGCTGACTATCTTCGGGCGACAGACCGAATTGCTCAGAAGACAAAAAGCTCGCCGACAACATCCCCCAATACACGGCCTGACCGTGGGATATCCCACTGTGAAGCTCCAGGGTATGAGCCACGGTGTGGCCAAAATTCAAAAAGGTGCGAATGCCCTTCGTCTCGTACATATCGCGATCGACGATATCGAGTTTGACGTCGATGGCCCGCTTCAACAGCTCCATCAGGCGTTCGCCGACCACTTCGAAGGGAGCCGCCGCAAGGGCATCGACGCCGCCGTCGGCTTCCAGCACATCGAGGGCCGCGGCGTCGCCCAACCACAGCCCCTTGATCAACTCCGCCAACCCGTCGCGCCGATG
>SKPJ01000591.1 GCA_007119595.1 Myxococcales bacterium | reverse complement strand
TCTGGGGACTAGCTGAGACCGGCCCCAACTCGAATTCCCCTTCCCCGCCGGCGTCGCTGCCGGCATCAGTCTCACTGCCGGCATCAGTCTCACTGCCGGCATCCGTCTCGCTGCCGGCATCCGTGTCGTCGCCAGCATCCGTGTCGTCGCCAGCATCAGTGTCGCTGCCAACATCACCGCCGCCGTTGGCTTCGACGCATTGGCCATTGCTTGGAACCTCACCACCGGGACACTCAACGACGCACTGGCCATCGTATTCGATCGTACCCTCTCCACACTTCAGCGTGGGATCCGTGTCGTCACTGCAGCCCGACCCCACTACCCAAAGTCCCACCAATAAGATGATGCTACCACGTCTCATATACTGCGCAGCAGTTCTCGCTCTATCGCTCGTTTCCACTTCGTGCCATCCTCGGCTTCTGGAGTTGTCAGGGCGCGCACTCGGAGAAAACCGATTATAATCGTTCAGCCCGCCACAGTCACCCCGTGAGGCGTACATCGACCAGCATTTCCGGGCGGTCGATTCCCCGCAATCAGCGAAGAAAAGCGCGGTAATGATCATCTCTCAGGTGGTTGTTTAGCAGTTGTTTGAGGTGGATGCCGGCTATTCTTCGTCTGGGCCCCGTGGGCGACCCACGCCGAGAACATCTCCCGCTCTTCGTCGGTCATATTAGTGAGATTGGCGATGGGCATGTAGTTAAGGAGACGGGCTCGGTGAACACCGAGGCCTCCTCCTGCTGGCGCGGCGCCAAGGCCACCACCAGAGAGAGGATCAATGCGATGGCGGCGACCCTCAGGCGCCAATGAGTTCTTTCCTGGTGGTATTTTCTTGGCTCAGCTCTGCGCTCACCCTACCTTCGCCAACTCTCGTAGGGCCTCGTAGTCCACGATGGTGAATCCGCGACGATCGGTGCGTACCGGCCCCTCCTTATTCCAGCGGCTCATATGCCGGATCGCCGTCTCGGTGCGCACGTTGAGGAGCTGCCCGATATCCTTTCGGCTCAGGGGCAACGGGATGTACACCCCCATCTTTCCATTATCGAGGCGAATTCGCTGCCCCAGGGAGACGGCGAACCTGGCAAATAACATCGCCAGGCGCCGCCGGGTGTCGCTGGCGGTCAACTCCTGGAGGCGAGAGAGCATCTTCTGATTGCAATTGACCATCTGCCCGAAGAATCCGCGCAGCACGTCGGGGTTGTCGAGGAAATTACCGATGAAGTGAGAGCGGTGAATTTCGAGGGTCGTCGTATCCCTCAGGGCATATACGGAGACCGGATATTTCTCCCCCAGATAGGCGGCCATATTATTCAGTGGTTGTTCGTCGCAGAAGATGTCGACGATATACTCGCATCCGTTGCGGTCCCACTTCGTGACCTTGACGCAACCGCTGACGATAAAGATGAAGGTGCGCGCCGGAGACTCCTCTCGCCACAGACATTGGTCGCGCTCATAGCGGTTGGCGATAAAACAGGAGGCCATCTGCTCCAGAGTGGAGGCGGGGACGCCGGCGAAGGGCTCCATCTGGCGCAGGGCGCGGAGCTTGGGATCCTCCACCGTCTGCTCGTCTTCCTCGTCTTCGACGGCGGATCCGAAACCGATATCCAACGCCAGAGAGTCCGTCCCGGCGGCGCTTCCGCCGCTTACGGGAGGCAGAAGGGCCAGCGAAGAGCCGTCGTGGAGGCGATACTCCTCGCTGACGACCTCGTCACCCACGGCGCAGGCCACGCAGCCCAGCACCCCTCGCAGCCCGGGATACTCCGCTTCGACGGCCGTCAGAGCGTCGGCCACCGTGGGGTGCCGTCGGTGCAAGTGAATTCGAGAGCACCGTGTGCCCGTTCTCCCCCGTAACCCTCCGTAAAATTGCACTTCGATCTGCATGGAGCTCTCCTCGTGAAGATGTCTCATCCCCCCACCGAAGACATGGTGGTTTTCGTGATCTGACCGCCGCTCCAGTCATGTCCCGCCGGCTTGTCAGCCAGAGCGCGGCGAAACCCCTGTCGCACCTGCTCTCGGTCCCCGTCGCGCAGCGCCGTCCGCAGGTCGATCTCTTCGTCGAAGGCCAGACAGGGCCGAAGCCTGCCCCTGGAGGTCAGGCGCATGCGCGAACAACTGTCGCAATAGGAGTCCGATACGGGAGTGATGAACCCAATCCGCCCTTTTGCATCCAACAATTTCCAATAACAAGCCGGCCCGTTTCCGACCTCCACTTCGGCGGCGACGAGTCCTTTGTCGGCGACGAGACGTTCGCGAAACCGGGAGACGTCGGCGTAGCGGCCGCTCATCTCGACGCCCTCTCCGATGGGCATCAGCTCCATGAAGCGCACGTCAATCGCCAGAGTTCGTGTCAACTCCAGCCAATCGTCGATCTCGTCGTCATTGAATCCCTCGAGCAGCAATACGTTGATGCGCAACGGGGAGAACCCGGCGTCAACAGCGGCCTCGATGCCCTTCCAGGCCGTCTTCAACAGCCCATAGCGGGTGATCTCTCGGAAGCGCTGCGGATCGAGAGAGTCGAGGCTGACATTGACCCGGTCGAGCCCGGCGTCGGCCAGAGCCTCGGCGTGGCGGCTCAACAGGAGAGCATTGGTGGTCATGGCCACATCTTCGACGTCCGGGTTGTCGGCGAGCATTTCCACCAGCACCGGGAGCCCGCGGCGCAGCAGGGGCTCGCCGCCGGTGATGCGCACCCGGTTGATGCCCATCTCGGCGGCGACGTCGGCGGCAAAGGCGATATCGTCGAAGGTCAACAATTCGTCGCGGGGTCTACATGGCACTCCCTCGACGGGCATGCAGTATTTACAGCGCAGATTGCAGCGATCGGTGACGGAGATGCGCAGTGATCGATGAACGCGCCCGAAGGCGTCGATAGCTGTCTTCATATTTCCTCCGGGTCCGGTAGGCGCACCAGGAGTACCGGCCCGGGCAGATGCTTTACGGCGTAGGTGCTCACACTTCCCAACAACACCTTCGCCAGTGCGCTCCGCCCCCGGGCTCCAACGACGACCACGTCTGGATCGGTCTTTTTCGTGTATTTTTCGAGCACGGCTCGGGGCTCCCCCTCGGCGATGACCAGCTCCATGGACAGCCCGAAGGAGCACGCACCTTCGGCCGCTTCCTTCATCTCGTCGTGTAACTCATCGTACAACTCGGAGTGGGCCGCCTCTGCGACAGCGGAGCTCGTCGTCGGCGGCGAAACCACGCCGAACAAAGTGATTTCTGGCTCGGCGGTGGCGAAGAGCTCCAACGCCTTCTCGAGGGCGTGACGCGCCGAAGGGGAGCCGTCGAATGCGACCAATATTTTCATGATGATTCTCTCCGTAGACGATTCTGTGTGAGCTGGCCAACCGATTCGTAACTACTTCAATTCTTCGACCATCAACTCATCGGAGAAGCTCGCCTCCGGCTCCTCGAGGAAGACCAGGCAATACAAAAAGGCGAAACAGGCCCCAGCGGCGAGCACAAAGAAGAAGGTGTTGGGACTGACCAGGGAGAACACCACCAGGTAGACAACGGCCCCCACATTGCCGTAGGAACCAGCCATTCCGGCGATCTGACCGGTGAGCCGCTTGTTGACCATGGGGATGATGGCGAACGTGGCGCCCTCGGCGCCCTGGACAAAAATGGCGCAAAATACCGTCAGCGCCAGGGCCAGCCAGATTGGCCAGTCACCGTCGATAAAGCCCATGCCCAGAAAGCCCAGGGTGATACCCAGCATATACAGAAGCATCACCAACTTTCGGTTGCGCATGGTATCCGACAAAAGGCCCCCGACGGGACGAGCGAAGAGATTGACGAAGGCAAACGACGACGCCAGAAGGCCCGCCATCCCCGGTGTCAGCTCGAAGGTGCCCTGAAAAAACGCGGGGAGCATTGAGATAACGGCCAACTCGGCACCGAAATTGGCGAAGTAGGTGACGTTGAGGGCGGCAACGCTGTTGAAAGAATAGCGCTCCTCTTTCGGCACTCCCCGTTTAAGCCGTGGTAGGTTGACCTGCAGCGTTTTGGCGACGTGAGCGACGAACATCAACCCGAGCACACCGAAGATCACCCACAACGCGGTATCGGAGATGATGGGATTGCCCTCTTCGCCGAGGCCGATGGTGGAAGCACGCCAGGCCAGCAGCCCCAGAGCACCGACGAGGGGAAAGGAGAACAGACAATACTGGAGGAGATCGCCTTTGGAGGAGACCCGAAGTGGCTCCACCTTGCTGATGCCGGCCATCTTGGTGCCCTCCGGTGCATCGCGCACGGCGAAGAAATAAAACACGCCGTACAAAAGCGACACCACAGCGTTGAGCGCCATCGCCCACCGCCAGCCCCCTTCGAAGGCGAAGACCTCCAGGGCTACCCAGGGCAAGACCATCGCCGCGGCGGCAGATCCGAAGTTCCCCCATCCGGCGTAAAATCCCTCGGCCCGCCCCATCATCTTCGGCGGAAACCACTGCGAGACCATTCCGATGCCGATGACGAACCCCGCCCCCACGGTGGATAAAACCAGCCGGGCCACCATCAACTGCATGAAGCTGGTGCCAAAGGCAAAGACCAGGGCCGGGATGGCCATGACGATAAGGAGCGCCGAAAAGCAGCGGCGCGGTCCGTAGCGGTCCAACGCAGCGCCGATGACCACACGGGCGGGGATGGTCAATGCCACGTTGCAGATCGCCAACAGAGCGATATGTTCTTTGGTCAGCCATCCCCCGCTACCTCCGAGCTCGTCCAACATGGTCGTCGCCAGAGGCGCCATATTGAACCACAAAAAGAAGCTGATGAAGAACGCGATCCAGGTAAAATGCAACACCCGGATGCGCTCTTTGCTGAAGTCGACGAGCTCGGGCACCTTTTTCTTCATGTCTCACTCTACTGCTTGAGTGTAGATGGTGGGTCGTCATCGCCAGTTCGTCGAACCACGAGAACGGGAGTAGAGAAATGCTGTACGGCGTAAGAGCTGACGCTTCCCAGAAGGACTCCGACGAGGCCTCCGCGGCCGCGTGCACCGACGACGACTACGTCCGGATCGACCCGTCTCGTCACCTCCTCCAGGACATCTCTGGGATCGCCGTGCCACAATCCAGTGCGCACTTCGCAGCCACTCCGCCGAACCACATCGGCCACCACCTCGAGTTCAGCCGAAGCGTCGGCACACAACTCTTCTTCAGTGGCCTCAGCGGCCGATAGCCCGCTGCGCACAGTCCGCGGAACCGCCCTGATCAGCACGAACTCCGGTGTGCAGGGCCCGAACAACGCCAGTGCCTTATGAACTGCGGCCACTGAGGAGTCCGACCCGTCGACGCCGATGAGAACTTTCATGGTGATTCCCGATTGTCATGACCGCAGCGCAGACCTGCACAACTCCGCGCTACGGCGGGTATTCGTTGTTATGGACTTTCGAATTCTCGCTTCGGTCCCAGGTAATACCACCAGTTCAGCGCCAGACAGATCGCGTAATAAGCGGCAAATCCGTACATCGCGAACTCCGCCTGCCCCAACTCCACCTGCTCCCCGATGACCCGGGGAATGACGAAGGAGCCATAGGCTCCCACGGCGGCCGTCCACCCCAGCACGGGGCCCGCTTTCTTTTTGTCGAAGATGTTGGGGATGGTCCGAAAGGTGGACCCGTTGGCGACACCGGTGGCCAGAAACTGGACCATAAACAGCCCGAAGAAGGGCCACCAGTACTGCTCGGGAGTGGCGCTGTCACCGACCTGAATGATGATGTAGGCCAGGCCGGCGGCGCTTATGATCTGGGCCACCGTCGTCCACTGAGTGACCAGAGAGCCGCTGTCGACCTTGTCGGATAACCATCCTCCCACGGGGCGAATCAGGGCTCCCGCCATGGGGCCCACGAAGGCCCACACCATGTAGTTGGGGGCATTGGGGTTGACGAAGTCGGCGTCGTTGGGGTCGGTGTAGACGAAGAGTTCCTGAGACAGCAGCGGAAAAGCCGCCGAAAACCCGATATAAGAGCCGAAGGTCATGGTGTAGATGACGGTCATGACCCAGTTGTGCTTGTCCCCGAAGATGGCGAATTGCTCATTTAGGCTCTCCTTGATCGCCGACGGGGTGGCGAATTTCATCAGCGCCAACGTGGCGACGATGGTGACGGGCAGCACGATCCACATATTCCAGCCCAATCCCACGAGCATCCAGGCGCCGAGGCCGGCGGCGATGATGCCGATGGCGATCAGATACAGCGTCTTGGCCACTCCCTCGATGGTCCCGGGCATCTTCGGGGTTCCCGTAGAGGTGTTGTTCATCCCGAAGAAGGCGGCGATGGCGCAGATGGCCAACAGGGGCACCCAGAACCAGCCGTTGTTCTGGACTCCGGCCAGCGCGGCGTCGGTGACCACTTCTCCGTCGGCGTCCAC
>SKPJ01000257.1 GCA_007119595.1 Myxococcales bacterium | reverse complement strand
ACAACGTGAAACAGACCGGCCTTTTTCGTTCCGCATCGCCGGCACCGATATCAATCACGAGGCCCTTCGTTACGCTCAGCGCGGACGATATCATCGCCACCACGTCCGCCAGCTATCCAGTGAACTGTGTGAGCGCTATCTTCCAATCGATGGTGATCAACACAGGGTCTGCACCGGCCTGCGCAATAACACCCTGTTTTTCATCCACGATGTGTTGACTCCACCACCACTCGGCCAATTGGACTTGATCAGTTGCCGAAACCTTTTGATTTTTTTGCGAACCTCGTTTCAAAGGCGTGTCCTCACCAGTTTTGCAGAATCGCTAAAAGGGGGCGGATTGCTCTTTGTGGGAGCCAGCGAAAATACGCACGATGGCCCGGATTGCCTTACTCTCATCGATATGCAGCACCGCATTTTTCAATGCTCTAAAGAGTAGTATTCACAGACTCGATATCCGCTGTCTGTCCCATTGTCAGATCCGTATCGATGATTTACAGTGCTCTATTACTACCCATCAGTTCGTAGCGGATTGGTCATTCGCGGAGTGGGAAATTGCAGCCAACAATAAGCGATGGCATCGTGTTTTCTCTGCCCTCAGGCAACTGATATGAATCGAGGCAAGAATAACCTCAGCGACGTTGTCTCACGCGATCTTCGCGAGCGCGCGGAGTCCCTTTTAAACAACTCCGAAACGCGCTCCAATGCCCTGGAGATGTCCGACGCCGAGATGTTGCGCGAGCTGCAACTTCAACAGATCGAATTGGAGTTACAGAACAAGGACTTGCGCAAATACCAGCAGCAACTCGAGGCGTCGAAGAGGGAATTTTCCGACCTGTATTTCAACGCTCCCGTGGGCTATCTCACGCTCGACGACAAGGGTTTGATCGGTGAACTGAATTACCTGGCCGCCGAACTGCTGGGCGCCAATCGCGACTCTCTCCGGGAATCAAGACTCTTCGACCATCTCCGTCCCTGCTGTCACAAGACATTGCGTGACCACCTACGGGATACGTTCGACAGCGCCGGCGTACACCAATGCGAGCTAAGCATCGCACTATCTTCCTCGGCGACTGCCCGTTTGAAGATGCGCAGCATCTGCGTCGATGACAACAGCGGCACTCGACAGTGCCGAAGTGCCATTTTTGATATCACCGAAGAATTTCAAGCCCGACGTGAAAAAGAGCAGATCCAGGAGCAACTCCACGAATCACATCGCATGGAGACTCTGGGTCGTCTGGCCAGTGGAATCGCCCACGACTTCAACAATTTGCTGACTCTCATCATCGGCTACTCCAAATTGGCCATCAACCACCTCCCCGCCGGACATCCACTGGACAGACACGTCCGGGAGATCCACAAGGCGGGCCATCACGCCAGTGAGTTGATCGAGCAATTGCTGGCGTTTAGCCGCTCCGACGATTCCAACTCCTCGCCGGTGAATATCAACGAGTTGATCGAAGACATCGAAAAGATGTTCGATCGCCTTATCGGCGACAATATCGAGCTGCATCTGCGTCTCCACGAGCGACTGGGGGTGGTGCATTTTGACTCCTCCCAATTCCAACAGGTATTGCTCAACCTGGTGGTCAATGCCCGCGATGCGATCTGCGACAGCGGCGACCTCATCATTCGTACCCGCAATGTCACCATCGACGATCGAGAGGCCGAACGCCTCGACCTGGAGGCCGGACCCCACGTGTTGATCGAAGTCGAGGACGACGGAGACGGTATTCCACCGGATGTGATGCCCCATATTTTCGAGCCCTTCTTTACCACCAAAACCCACAGCGGCACCCATGGATTCGGACTGTCCACCACCTACGGTATCGTCGCGCGCCACAACGGCGCGATCGATGCCAAAAGCAACCCCGGCGACGGGAGCACATTCTTCGTCTATCTGCCGCGCACCGATATCGGCGATACGGAAAGTGAATCGCCAACGAAGAAATCGGCCATCCTCGTCGTCGACGATCAGCCCGATCTGCGCGATTTCGCCTCCCTCGTTTTGCAGGAGATGGACGTCGACGTATTGAGCGCACGGTGTCCCGACGATGCCCTCCAACTCTCCAGAACCTACAGCGACGAACTCGACCTCATCGTCACCGACGTCACCATGCCCGGACTGAGCGGTCCCCAATTATTAAAACAAATACGCAAATCTCATCCGGACACCAAAGTTCTGTACATCTCCGGATACGACCGCGATATCCTGAGCATGGAACACGACCTCGATCCGGGTGCCCCTTTTCTGGAAAAACCCTTTAGTCCGGACGACCTCATAAAACGAGTCCAATCCCTTCTCGAGACTTAAACGCCTCATCACTTAACTGAAACATACGTCTCGGCGGCTGAACGCACCATCTTTCGGTCGCGCCTCGCTTGAAGTAGTGTTACTACACCTGCACTCGGATCGACCAGAAATCTGGCACGTTCATCTCGCCGGTGCCGCGTTTCAGTTAAATGACGAAGCGTTTAAACGCCAGTAAGTCCAAGCAATTTGAGAATCCTTCGCCCGGGTGCAACGAGTCGTAAAACCGGGTACTGGTCGCTTTCATCGACCTCCCAAGAGGGTTATCCTTGTGCGTGGAAGTTGCTGTATATAAGGGTTCGCAATATTCAACCAGACGAGTTATTCGCCCTTCGGCGAGCCCCGAGAAAAACGATTCAGCGCCACCATCGCCGTTCGTCCCTATTTGCCAGTTGGAGTTTAGTATGCTGCGTTTTTCCATCGTCTTCACACTCATCGTATTGGTAGCCACCGGGTGCCGCGTTTCCACTTCCGATCACGAAGCGGTATTGGACGAGCTGGAGGCCACCCAGATCGAGCTCGCCGAGTCGGAACGCACCGAAGAGGAGCTGCGCGCCGAAATCGATACCCTCAATGAACGAATCGCCACCGTTTTGAGCGAAAAAGAGGCCATCGAAGCAGAATTGGAAGACACCAAGGGCAACCTGGAGAATCAACTGGAGGCCTCACGCCGGGAGCTCGAGGAATTGCGTCGAGCCCGTGCCAAGACCGAAGAGAGGCTTGCAGCCTACCGAGAAGTTGCCCAAAAGCTGGCGAGCATGGTGGAAGCCGGTCAGCTCTCGATCTCGATCCGCAACGGACGTATGGTCATCAATCTGGACAACGACATTCTCTTCGCCTCCGGTCGCACAAATATTCAACGAGAGGGGCAACAAGCGCTTTCTCAACTCTCCGAGGTGCTCCAGGATATCGAGGATCGAAATTTTTTGATCGCCGGTCACACCGACAACGTCCCCATCAGCTCCAACCGCTTTAGCTCCAACTGGGAGCTGTCCACCGCCCGGGCGGTGGAAGTCGTCCAATTCCTGCAGGGCGAAGGGGTGAGGCCAGAGGTGCTGGCTGCCGCGGGCTTCGGAGAATATGACCCGGTCGCCAGCAATGAAGAGGCAGCAACACGGGCATTGAATCGACGTATCGAGATCATCTTGATGCCCTCCATCGATGAACTTCCCTCACTCCCGGACGACATCGTCGATGAGAGTTGAGCAATTCGACGCCGCGCTCCCTGGAGCCACGGTGGCGATCCATCGCAGGGCCGTCGCGTGGTGCATCCTGGCCGCATCGGTGATGTGGCTGGGATGCGCATCGACGGCCGATCCCCCCCCACCGGATCTGTCGACGCTACAGGAAAATACGCAGATCCGCAGCGAGTCCATAAACATGGCCGCCGAGGTCATTGACGCCGATCTGGAACGCCTCGATGAATTGGCCGCCGAATTGCAATCCATGGTCCACAGCCACGACAGTGCCCCGGTGCCACTGTCTCTTTTGCGCTTGGTAGCCATGAACTGTCTCAACACGGAATACGATAGCGACGCATCAACGATTCCGAGCACAGCGAGTCGGCCCTTGAACTGTCGGCCCGCCCATCTCGACCGACTCGAAAAAGCGTTGGAGAATGCCCCGACGGCGACCAGAGACGACGTATACGAATTGCTGTACGTCGTCGATCAGGCGCGGATGCTGCAGGGTCGCCTGCGGCGGCGGCTCGCCGAACTGCCGGAGCAAAACGCAGATCACCGTGATTTTATCGCCAACGAACGGGCCACTCTCCGCCAGGTGGAGGCCGATCTTCAACAGCAACGCAGCCTCTACAGCTCGTCAGCATGGCGAGAAGTCACGGACTTCATCTCCCACCAACGAGAACAGCTCGACGAATTGGATGCACAGATCGATGCCCTCACCGAGGCATTTCCACAGTGGCCGTCTCAGCTAGATGCCACGGTATCGAGCATTTACTTCGAGCTCTCACAGATGCGCACCTCCCACTTCTGATATCACTTCCCGACCTTTTCGTTCTTCAAACCTTACCCGGCAGGCGCGATTCCAGCTCGTCGTAGAGATCCTGAACGTCGCGGACCGGGCCGAGCACCAATTCGGGTAGGGAACTTCCCACAGTCAATACACTGACCACTCCATTGTTGAACAACGTATGGGTCGGTCCCTGTCGAATCAGTAGCTGGTCGATCCGATTGATCAATACGGTCTGGGTACTCCGAAAGGCAATTCCTTTTCGCAGTACGACGCGTCCCTGCTGCACCTCAATCGATGTGCGTCGCGCTCGCACCACCAGCAATCCCACGGGAACAACGAGAATCACAGCCAATAAGGCGGTCATCAAACCGGCGACGGCGATTCCATTTCGAGCCATCGGCCTTCGCTTCGATATGGAATTCCGATCCAGCACCGCGCCCTGCTGAACCGGGCGCATCGGATGATCGTGGAGCCGCTCGTCGAGTACTTCGTGGAGATCGTCGACACCGTCCAGATAGGGCAGCGAAATCCGTTGCGTACTGCCGGGAATGAGCTGGAGAATACCTCGCCTTCGACCGGGATATCGGGTGGTGCTCACGCTGCGAATCTGATCGTAGGGAACGTAGCGCTCGTCGATGAAGATGACCCCCTGACGAAGTGACAAATGCCCGTCGAATAGTCGCAAGCGACATCGGGGAAAATAGATCCAATCATGTACCAGATAGAGCACCACGACGACTGCGAAAAAGACCGCCAGATACAACGACGGCGCCCAATATACGGTGGCCACGGCGGCGCCGGCAGCGCAACCGAGATAGAAGACGATAGCGTAGATACGGGCCCACAGAAAATCGAGGATCGACAGCCGCGGACGATGTTGTGCATCCGCTTCACCGGTGGGGATAAAGAGTCCCAGGCGCCGCCGTATCTCGTCGATCTTTTCCCCGGCGCGCCCCACATCTTCAAAGACCAAGGGAGTGGGATTTCCAATGGAGCGAAAGGTGATGGTGGCGCTCTTCATCAGCCGATCGATAAAGTCGCGTTCCACCTGAACGCTGGTGATCTTGTCATTCGTAAACTCGAACTCATCGCGGGAGATAAAATCGCGCTCCCACGTCATCTTGCGCCGCCCCACACGGTAGCTGGTGGTCCAACAAAAGAAGAGCGCCTTGCCCAACTGATGGACCAATAACAGCCCCGTCAGACCGAGGCCGGCATAGATCAACCACTCAAGTGAGATCTCGTCCAGAGGTAGATCGAGGCGATCGATGTCGAATTCGGTCCACAGATAGACCACATATCCCGCGGCGATAGAGATCGCGATCAACAGGGGCAAGATCAAGGCATTCGTAACGCCCGTGACCACCCGGCGCAAATAGGATGGGCCGAATCGAAGAGGAGGGCCATCCACCGTGACCAGCCGGCGCTCCGTTGCAGACGTGGTCTGCCGACTTTCGGTTGAGGTTTCATCGCCTAACTCTTGGGAACTCTCGTCGCCATCAGCGGTGGCGATCGAGGGACCCTCCGTCGATTCGATTAATTGGTCGAGATGATCGCGGAACCGATGGGCCCGCGGCATGGATGGAAAGGCGATCCCCGACGCCGATCCGTGAGGGCTCAATTCGACGTTGGCCATACCGAAGAGCCGCTTTAAAAACGGCTCCTGGGTCGACGTATCGGCCAGGTTTTCTACGGGGATAAATTTGTAGGTCTCCGTCAAGAAACCGTCTTCATAATCGACGACATCATCCCACAGCGTATAGGTGCGGCGGTTGAGATCGACAAAATGAAGCGCCACCTTGGAAAGTCCCACCGTGGCCCCTAAAAATACGAGCACAAAGAGTCCCAGCGTGCCGCGCATCGCGACTGCGATATCGTCGGGATCATCGGCCTCCACGGTACCCAACAACACATCGAATAATTCGTAGTAATTCGACAAATCCAACAGATCGATGATGGCACCGCCGACGGTCAGCCCAATCATCGCCAACCCGATCAGACCGCCTACGATCATCCCCGAGGTATCCAGCACGGTACCCACCACGTGGGGCTTTTCGCGCTGCAGCCGCTTCGTTCGGTTCAGCGAAAACCCGTT
>SKPJ01000125.1 GCA_007119595.1 Myxococcales bacterium | reverse complement strand
TCTCGGCGATCGAAGTCGCGATGGCCATCGATTGGGCCGATGGGAAAATCAACCTTTGCTGGCCTTGAACCTTTATGTTATAAATCCATCTCTTAACGGGTCGTGGCGAAGGTGCCTAACTGATGCCGAAAGCATCGCGACCTTTGCCGTGAAGGGACCCCAGACTCGGGAACGAGAATGACCCCCGAACCAACCAGCAGATTACCGAGTAAGCAAGACAATCAAAGAAAACATGTACGGAGGTAAACGGATATGGCCGCAATCGCTGAAGCCTTCCGCGATGGTGGGATATGGATGTATATCATTCTCGCTATTAGCGTCGTGGCGCTCGGTGTAGCGCTGGAGCGTTTTTTCTTTCTCTTTTTCAAATACAATATGAATGCCCAGGCGTTCATGGCTCAGATCCAGAAGTTGGTGATGGCCGACAACGTCGATCGGGCGATCAAATTGTGCAATGCCGCCCCATCTCGCGCACTTCCCCAGGTTATCAAGGCGGGGTTGACGCGTGCGAATAAGGGGGAGGTCGAAATTCAAAATGCGATCGAAGAGGCGACCCTCGAGATCGTGCCCATGATTCAAAAGCGAACGCCGGCATTGCAGACCATTGCCAATGTCGCCACCCTGGCAGGGCTTTTGGGGACGATCATGGGGCTTATCGAGGCCTTCGAGGCGCTGGAGAGTGCCACGCCTGAAAACCGGCAGCGGATGCTGTCGCGGGGTATCGCCATGGCGATGAACACCACGGCGTTCGGGCTGATCGTGGCGATCCCGACCCTGGTTGCACACTTGATCTTGGCCGGGATCACCAAAAAGATCCTCAACGAGATCGACATGTACAGTGTGAAACTGGAAAACCTACTGGTCACCCGCGGAAAAGGTGGGCCTGTCGACTAAGCGTCACCGTAACTGCGCCCAACCGACTCGCACAGGCGAATCGGTTGGGTGTGGTGACGAGTGAGGGCTAGGTAGACAGGTGGAGCGCCAGGACTTTTATGGCGTTGCGCAGTGCCAAAAGCATTGCCAAACCCACGCGAGTAGATACGTTTTTAAGGAGGCCAAATGGCTCGCCGAACTCGAGAAGACGTAAATGAAACGCCAGAAGAACCGGATCTGGCGCCATTTATGAATCTCGTCATTATCTTGATTCCGATGTTGCTGTTGTCGGTCGTGTTCTTGGAGGTGGCGGTCATCAACGTGACCATGCCACTGGGCGGCAGCGCCACCAGTGACGACGCCGAAGACGATGATGAGGAGCCGCTCGATCTGTCGATCACGATCTCATCCAGCGGATTGTATCTATCGGCGGCCGGTTCGATCGTACAACCCGTCACCGGTTGCCCCACCCAGGGGCCGACGATTTGTTTGGCCGATGATACGGTGGACGTGGATGCGGCCTTTGAGGACGCACGACGCCTGATCGCCGCCGGTGAAGAAGAAGCCGGTGAGGATCGTCTCAATGAAGGACTGCGAGCCTATAATTGGCGCGCTTTGTACAATAAGCTCACGGAGTTCAAAAATGAATATCCCGATGAATCAACGGTGCGTTTGAGCGCCGATGCGGATATTCCCTTTGCATTGACGGTGCGAACAATGGACGTGGCACGGTATCGCCTGGAGGCCGATGTCTACGAGGATGACACCGAGTTTTGGCAGGCCGATTTTCGCACCGAGCAGGGCGAAGATGGCGATGAGCAATACGCCAACTTGTTTGGTGACCCGGCCTTTGCGGTGCATCAATGATGGCGATGCATCATAGAAACGTTTTATCAGCATACAGGTGTTGATCGATGGTAGAAAAAGGCGGATTCAGCAAAGAAGAAGAAGAGTGGATCAAGGCTCAGCGCCAGCGGGAAGCGGAGCGTCAAAAGCGGGCCGCACGGCGCAAAGGCGACGAGGGAGCCACCGATGTCAACATCAACTCCCTGATGGACATCATGGTGATCATGCTCGTCTTTTTGCTTAAAAGCTATGGAGAGGAGCCGATCCGCGCCGTCGGTGACGATCTGAAAGTACCCCAGAGCACATCGCAGCTCGAGCCGGTGGACACCATGACGGTGACCGTCACCCGTACGGCACTGTTGGTCAATGACAGCACCGTGGTCGACGTGCGCGAGGGAGAGGTCGATCCAAGTCATAAGGACGGCGATGGATCACTTCGCATCGAACCACTATTGGAGAGTTTGAATGACGCTGTGGAACAAGAGCGGGCGGAGGCAGAGCTTCTGGGAGAAGAGTTTGAGCCGGAGGCGACGATCATCGCCGATCAGACCACGCCCCATCGATTGATTCTCGAGGTATTGTACACCGCGACGGAAGCTCAATTGACACAATTTCGATTTGCCATCATCCGCTCCACATCGGAGGCGGTCGGTGGGGTGGCAGCAGCTCCAACGGGGATATAAGTAAGCGGTCGGGCCTTTTTGATGACGCCAGCGGAGGCATACAGATTGGATTGCCTTCGTAAAAGGGCCGTTTCGATGAGTGGGAGGGGGGCCTGAGTCATCTGACGGAACGACATGCACGCGGACGAGAGCGATTTCGACGAATCGGTCGAAACAATCTTTGAAGTGGCAGGTTACGAGGAAACGCGCATGGCGAAAAAGCCCGGTCAAAAACGAAAAATCATGAGGGTGGGACTCATCCAGAATCAAAAGATTCTGGAGGAGAGGCTTTTTCGAAAGCCGAAGACCGTCACCATTGGGCACGACTACAACAAGAATATATTGGTCGTGCCGGCATCCAATCTGCCGCGCACCTTTCCGCTCTTTGAGTGGGACGGAAAGGGATATCTCCTTCAATTTACGGAAAAGATGGAGGGGCGAGTCTCCCGGGGAAGCGGTGTGGAAACACTGCGTGAGTTGCGGGAGAAGAAGGTCGCCAAAAAGAAGGGGAAGGTCTACCAGCTCCGCCTGACGCCGTCGATGCGCGGTCGGGTGGTGGTCGGAGAGGCGACGGTGTTGTTTCAGTTTGTGACACCGCCGCCGAAGCGGGCCCGTCCAGTATTGCCGGCTTCGATGCGGGGTGGGTTGGTTCACGGCGTGGATCGGGGACTGGCAGTACTGGTGTTGTTGTCAGCATTGATACAGGTGGGATTCGTCATCTATTTGGAGACCCAGGATTGGCCGGTCTCCGAGGATCGGGAAATCGAGATCCGGGATCGGATGGCGGAGATCATGGTGGATGAGCCCGATGAGCCCGATGAGCCCGACGATGACGGCGACGATACGCGGCCCGAAGACGACGACTCCGAGCCGGAGCCGGAGCCGGAACCGGAGCCGGAACCAGAAGAAGAGGAGACGCCGGAAGAGGTGGCCGAGGAGCGCCACGAGGAGCGAATGGAGGTCACCGAGCGGGTCGAGGACGCCACGGTATTAGGTACATTGACCGCTCAGGGCGATGAAGAAAGCGCCTTGCAGCGGCTCACCGATCGGGTGGGCAATGTGGATGCCGATGAGGCATTCGACGGAGTCTCACGGGTGGAAACAGGCTCCGGTCTGGCCAGCGACCGCCTCGGCCGGGGCGGAGGAAGCCCCGATGCCACTGGAGAGGGCGATCTGGCAGAGGGAGGCGAGATGGGCGAGATCGGTGGCGATGCCGATGTCGATACCGGGGATCGCCGCGAAGAGGCAGTGGAAGTTGTGGGCGTGATGGAAGAGCAGGTTCCCGACGATGCCGGTGCTCTCGATACGGAGAGGCTGATGCGCGGGTTGAGTCGTCTGCGCAACAATATCGAGGGGTGCTACCAGAACTATCTTCGTCAAAATCCCCAGGCGTCGGGGACGGTTCGAGTCTTGATCACCGTGCGTGACCGAGGAGGTCGAGGTGATATTTCAGAGGCCGAGGTGGCCGTTGACGAAGTGGGCGGTGGGGTAGGTGATTGCATCGCCACCCAGTTGCGAACTGGTCGTGTGGGACGATTGCCACCGCCGGAGGACGGGGATGCGATGATCACCATTCCATACCATTTTTCTCCGGGCGGATGACAAACCGGGAGCTTCGGTAGCGCACCTCACCTGCTTGCGCTGCGCCGTCCGGTTCTTATATTCTACAATCCGGCAGTCAAAGAGTCACTGCATTGGGGGAGGCGCCGACGCCAGATCTTGGCGTGCAATACTGGACGCCGGGATGGTGGTATCACCGGGCATCGGCGTATCAACACAGAGGGATAGGCTATGAAGGAAGGACTCAAATTCGGACCGCTTGTAGCGACGATGATCCTGCTGCTGGCAGTGGGTAGCGCCATGGCGCAGGAAGGAGGAGAGCCGGTGCAGGCCGATCGACTCCTTGCGGAGTTCGATGCCGGCAATGGGAACGGGATTTTGGACGAGGATATTGAGTCACTGACCTCGGAGCAGATGCTTGAGCGCGGAGACGCGAAGTTGGGGGCGATGCGGGTCACCCTGGAGGGAACGACGGAATTGTTGGAGCAAGTGCGCCAGGATCAGCGCGATATACTAAAGATTAATTGTATTAACGAGAATTTGGCCTCCATCAAGGGATTTGTGAATGTGGGAGAACAGAGTTATGAGAGTTTGACGCAGAGTCACGATCTAAACGATATAGAGGCTGCCCGCCATCACTATACCTTGATAAGCATTGCCGGTGAGCGCGTGACCAATCTGGGCGAGCAGGCACGGGTATGTGCGGGAGAGGAATTACGATATGCCGAGGACGCAGTACTGGAAGTGCGAGTCGATCCGGATATGGGAAATCCGGACGATGCATTTATGGACGACGATGATGTGCTGGAACGTCTGCCGGAAAACTCACCCTATCAATGACGGTGAGTGGTGACGGGGGGAGGCAAGAAATTTTGTAGGGCCCAGGTGGGCGAACCAGAAGAGCTACTAATGATGCAACGATGGATCCATTATGCAGCGGGCATGCTCGTCGCTGCGTTGATCCTTCTACCGACCTCGACAGCATGGGGCCAGTGGGGCCAGGGAGTGGAGGGAGATACCTTTCGGCTTCGCCCCAGTGTCTCGTTGTCGATGGGATTCGACTCCAACATCTACCATACATCCAGAAGGGCGGCGGGTCGGATTCATCAGGCCCCGGTAGGAGTACTGACGCCGAGCCTGTCGATTAGCACCATCGATGCCAATCAGTGGGATTTGAGTGGGTCGGCGTCCGTGGGATGGCGTCAATTTATGAGCGACGAAGATCTGGTGCGCAATCAGAGCGGATTGTCGACTTCCCTCAATGGCCAAGCGACCTGGAATGCCGATGGAGCGGTGAGCCTGCAATTCAGCGAGCGCTTCGAGCGCACCAACGAAACCCCCAGTTCCCCATCGCGGGAGACGCTCAATCGCGTCTTCAATCGGGCCGGGGCGATGGTCGGACTTCATCCCGGGGGACGGATATTGGAGACCTACGGCAGTTATGACTTCTCGTTGTATCGCCACAATCTCTTTCCCGATCTCGATCGACATACCCATCACTTGGGATGGAAGGGAAGCTGGTCCTTTTTGCCACAGACCTCGCTGACGGCGAATGTGGATTATCGCAGGATTCGCTACGAGGAGGAATTTCGGGGCCAACGCCAGGGGGTGAGCCCGGAGGGGAGATTGCGCAATATCGACAGCAATCCCTTTCGCGTCTCCGGGGGACTTTCGGGGATGTTGACTCCGCGGGTCTCGTTTGGGGCCAGTGCTGGTTATGGTTGGTCGAGACATCTCGAAGGCCCGAGTCACGAGGGCTTTTTGGCCCAAGCACAGTCGAGTTATCAATTCGGTAATGTCGATTTCGACAATCGGCTGCGGGCCGGATATAAATTTGGATTTTCAGACTCGACGCTCGGTAATTTCTATGTGACGCACCGGGCGATCGCAGGCTATGAGCAGGGATTTGTCGACAATCGCCTGCGCTTCGATCTAGAGGTCAGCGGTGAAATACGAGACTACGCCGATCTCGGTGTGGAGACCGCCGAGACAGCAGAGGCCGAATTTGTATTTCCGGACAACCTCTCAGATCTATTGCTGGGGGTGAGTGCGTCGACGTCGTTTGCCGTGCGAGATGGATGGGATGTCGGTGCACGATATAATTTTCGGGCCAATCTTACGGAAGACGAAATTTTAGTGGAGGGGCGCAGCGCGGACGCGATTCGGGATTATCAACGCCATCATGTGCTGTTAACGACTACGTTGACCTATTAGTGGGACTCCGTAATTTTGAGCGGCCGATGGTGAGTTCACCGGATCGACACGAGGGCATTGCGGACACAGATGTGTCATCTGGCACCGGTTGTCTCGACAGGATTACGGCAAAACTCCAAGGACTCGATAGGCCTATGCGAATCTTGAGTATCGGGACATCTGTGGCGATGCCGCTATTCGCCCTTGGATTGGTGATTTTATGCTTCGGTTGTGGCACAGATCGCGTCGACCCGGGATACCAGGCGTTGGTGGAACAGCAGCACGATTTGCCACCGACGGGACAACTGGGCGTGGGCGATGTGTTTAATCTGCGCGTATATGAGGAGAGCGCGCTCAGCGGAAGTTTTACGGTCGCCGCCGACGGAACGATCAACTATCCCCACATCGGTAGAATCGAAGTCGCCGGGATGACCTGCGCCGAAGTCGAGGAATATATCACCCAGGGATTGCACGATGGGTTTCTGCGATCGCCAAGTGTCTCGTGTACGATTACGGAGTATAAGTCCAAGCAGATATTCATCTTTGGATCGGTGGAGAGTCCGGGCAGTTTTCCCTATCGAACAGATATCACGATCATCGAGGCCTTTGCATTGGCTGGCGGATTCTCGGAGCGGGCCAGCGCGAATCGAACGAAACTAACGCGTCGGATCGATGGGGTGGAGATGCAGATCCAAATCCCGATGCAAGAGATCGTCGAGGGGAGGCAACAAAATCTTCAATTGTTGCCGGGAGATGTAATCTACGTACCGCAGTCTTCGTATTGAGTGTGTACCACTGTCTCAACCAGCAAAGTTGCAGACCATCGGATTGACGAAACGAGACGCGAATGGAGGGAATATCAAAAAAGGGCGCCCGATTACGGGACGCCCTTTTGGTTTGTGTCACCGACGTCTTATTTGGTGGCTGCCGGTGATTCCGACCCGCGTCCGTTGTGGACTGAGCGGGCATCGCCGTCTGATGCATGTTCGCGCTCCACCAACTCGGTGGCTCGAATTTTCCCCTTACGTTGCAGATCTTCCAGGGAATGGCGTAGGTCCTCGCGGAGGACGTCGCCGCGTTTGGGGGCAAAGAGCAAGCCCAGGGTAGCTCCGACGGCTATACCGGCGCCGAAGATACCGAGCATGGGGAGGACGGTTTCGGCGGTAGTGCGCTTTTCTTGTAGGCCCATTCGGTCCAGCAAGCTGTGGACGCCGTCGTCATATTTTTGACCGACGTTTTGGTTGATGTCTTTGAGAAGGCTTTTCCATTCCATGGGAGATTCTCCTGATGGGTGATTGTTGCAAATGAACGATGATCAGTGTTCGGAGGCAGACGGTGATTGCTGCCCGATCGAAATATCGTCACCACCGGCGGTGCGTGCCAGTTCCCGAAGCTGTGAAGCCGCCACGGGAAGGGCCATGGTCTTGAGTCCAACGCGCAACAGACGGCGGGTAAAGGGCGTCAAAAGCCCTCCGCCGAGGATGTAGCCCACACCGGCAGCAGCGGCGAGAACGGCATAGGGATTGCGTTCGTAGTAGTGAGCGAGAGGGTTGTCCTCTTGGAAACTGTGGTACAGATGGCGAGCATCGTCGGCGAGTTGTCGGGTCTCATCAATGAGTTGCTGATGTTCCGGACCGGTCGGGTCGTGGGCCATGGGGGAACCTCCGAAAAGAGTAGAGAGGAGGAAGAGTAAATCAGACGAGCCATCGGCGAGAGGCGAGCCGGCCGATGATGAATCCGGTGGCGACAGCGCCAACGATACAGAGTCCGGGGTTTTCGCGGATAAAGCCCACGGCTCGCTCGTTGAGGTCTTCGATGCGCGCGCGGGCATCACCATAGGATTGCTCGATTTCACGGTAGTGATGTTCGAGGCGCTCGCGGGCCTCGTGGGAGGCCTCGGCGACCGACGAGCCCTTGGGCTGTGATGGGCCACCGGATTCGGAAGGGGATGAAGAGGACGGTTCGGAAGCATTCATGCGTCTGTCCTTGCGCAAAAAAAGAAGAGAGAAAGAAACAAAAAAGCGATGGAACAGAAGAATCCGAAAAGGAAATAATCGGTCTGTGTTGGGGCTAAGTTTTTGCACATCGGGCGTCAGGTCAAGCTGCGATCATCGCAGACCGAAATAAAGCCCCACACCGAATGCGATGCCGACGGCGGTCTGAGGATGATCGTGAACCCATTGACGCCAGTCAAGGGCGCGTTCGACGGAGGTGGATACTTCGGCGCGCAATTGACCGAGGCTCGCCGAGATTTGACGGCGGGAGGCCTCGATGTCGCGGCGAATTTCGTCGGACGGGTCGGTGGTCGTCAGTTCGTCTCTGCGGGAAGGTTGGGGGACGAGCTGGCGCGAATCTCCTTGAGCCATTGTTTGTTCCTCTGCATTTCGTCAGTGGTCTGAGGGAGTTGGACGTGGTTTTGTCGCAGGGTCCGTAGCATCCGCACTCCGGCGATGGCGGCGGCCCCGAGATTGGCGATGGCGAGCCCGAGGGCGACGAAGGCGGTGACGGCGACATCGCCGAGCCAGGCGGCGAAGAGAATGATCGCCAGATTCAACAGCCCATAGCCCACCAGTCCCACACCGGCGAGGACGGCGAGAAGCCCCACGTAGTGACTGATCTCGGAGACCTCCTGGCGCACCTCGGTACGGGCGAGCTCGAAGTGCTTTCGCACCAGACGGGACAGCCCCTCAGTGAGATTGTCAATCGCGGCGTTAAAGCCGGTATCACGAGCAATAACGGGACGTTCGGCCATAGTACGACTCCACCGATAATCGGAGAGAGAAGGAGAGGATCAGCGTCGAGTAGCGAATCTATGCACCGCCGGAGGCATCATCCAGATTTCGGGCCCCGCAGCTCACTCTTCGATGGTGATGGTGGCGCGATTGAATTCACGGGTAAAGGCGGTCTCCGACTGGACCTCGACGCCGATATCGTAGATCCCGGGCTCCATTCCGGTAAACCATGTATAAGCGATGCCCTCCAGGTAGACGAGATTGTCCTGTACCTCGACGGTCCGGGGTTCGGCGTAGCGCTCCTGAGCACCGATAAAGGCGGTTCCGGTCTCGATTTCGTCGATGAAGTTGGCGGTACTGATCTCGATGACGAAGCTCTCACTGTGATTGCCGGTCTCCTCCACTTTGATCGTCGAGGGAACGACTTCCACAGCAAGGATCTGAGGTCCCTCATCGTCGACGAAGTCACAGCCCACAGAAGAAGCCACGATAGCGACAGTGACGGCGATAATGAATACCCGCGAAAAGTGGCAACAGCATCGCGGCAATGGAAAAAAGAAGTGGTGCATGCATTGCCTCCTGCGAAGGTCGAAATCCGCCTGTGGATACGGAAGGGTCTTCTTATGATCGGAGGAAGTTGTACCACGATGACAGGGGCAAATCCAACGGTCACCCACTGGTCTTGGCGACATGCGTGGGCTATTATAAAAAGCGCTAACGAGAGTCCTCCGATCGTAGATCAGGGCTGATTTTGACGCGGTTTCCATCGATATCCTCGATAGAGCCACCGATGTCTGCTCGGTCGAAGTGAGATCGAGGGATAGGAAGCCAATCAATACGGCAATGGTCTCAACTCCTCGAAGAGACAATATGGCAAGGCAATATGCGGTCACGATCAGGGCGTCTCAGACGCAGGTGGAGCCGGAGGTTTTGGCACGACGACTGGCCGATTTATTGGAGCAACCATGGGAGGAGATCGAAAAGCTCGTAGAGCGGGAGACGATCTTGCTGGAGCGCGAGCTCAGCTATGGGGAGGCGATTGAGATCCAACGCGAGTTGAGCCGACGTCGAATTCCCTCGCAGGTGTCGGCCCATGTGGAGTTGGATGGGGAGGAGCTGTTGTTGCGCCGTAGAACGTCGGCGGAGGATGAAGTATCGAAGAAGCCGCGTCGCCAGATGCAGAGTTTGGAAGAGAACCACCATTCTGGGAAGTCGGCCCCGGAGGAGCAAGACGCTGCGCCCCAAGAGGAGGAGGAGTTGAGCGGTTGGGCGGAGTTGTTTCCCGATCTGGCCCAGTCGGAAGACGAGGGTCCCGGCGTCGATGTGGCACATCGTGGGAGCGATACGTCGGCGCCGCCGATCGACCTCGGCGAGCTGGTCGACGATGGACATGCTCAGCCACTGGCGGAGTTCGTCGATATCGACGACGTGGGTTTTGAGCGGGAATCGCTGGCCGAGCTCGATGAATTGGACGCTGAATCCGACGACATCGCAGTCGAAGAGATCGATTTCGAGAGCGAGCCAGAGTTCGAGAGCGAGCCGGAGGCGGCACAGGAGCAAGGCATCGACGAGGAGTGGCTGGAACGACCGCTATCGCCGGAGGATGTTATGGCGCCGGAAGATGTTGTGGCGCCGGCAGGTCCCGTGCGACAGCGCTCACCGGCGCCCCAGCCGGAGAGCCCCGGATTTGATGCCGGTAAAATCCGACAAGCTTTTGTCGGCGATCAGGACGAGCGACCGCCATTTAAACCACGGGGCTACGATCAGCGTCCGGAACACATACCGCTTGCGGCGGCGATATTGAGTCTATTGGCTCCCGGGGCCGGGCAGGTATTCAACGGGCAGCCCGATAAGGGGCAGCGATATGCGGTGACATTTTTTTTGCTGTATCCCTGGTTTGATTCGGTGCGTCAGGCCCTACAATACGGAGAGAAGGTACGCACGTATTACGCACCGCGCCCCGAGGAGGGGGCGGCGAAGCGAGCGCTGACTTTCGGCCTAAAGTGGTGGTTCGTGGTCGTGTTATTATCGTTGATTGCGAGTTCGATGGTGTCGATCGTTGAGGATCATCGAGAACAGCGCGAACACCACCGGCAAACGCTGGTGATGCAGGACTTACTCTACTTTGGCCAAGATGTGGTCGCCGATGGGGTCGATGATGGTCGCAAGGCGGCGGAAAATGCGGAGATCGAAACGGAAGAAGTCGAATCGGCGGGCGTCGAATATACGATGGACGATGAAGAGCGGGCACGACGGCTTTTCATTATCGGCTATCATCATTGCGTGGGACACGACTATGAGTTGTGCCAGCAATTGATGAGTCGGGTGACATCGCTTGCCCCCGGTAACCGCGATGCATTTCGCCTTCAGACGTGGTCCAGTCTGCAGGCCCGCGACAGGGATGCCAATCGTGAGATGCCGGAGGTGGAAGGGGAGGTGCCGACGCTGGAGGAGTTCGAGTTCCAGTTGGAGATGGAGGGAACAGAGCTTGAAGATCTCGATGAGAATTATAGTGATTGGTGGGATCATGACAGAGAAGAGATCGCCGTGGCACCGGGAGTCGAGCCCGACGAAGAACGGGAGTACGGCGAGTGGTGGGATGAGTGGTTGGAGGACGAAGAGGAGGAGGAGGCAGACGAAGATGATACCGATGCACGAGAGGGGGATGGGGAGTGAAGATAGGGAGATATAAGTCGATGAAGCGATAAACCGAGTCCGGGGAGAACAATCATGGCCTGGCGCCTCAAGTGGTGGGATGAAAATAAAGAGCAAGAATATGCGCTCATGCAGGAGTGCGTCGAGATCTGGACCGATGATCAGGGAACGGTGACGCTCAATTCATCCCCGGACGGTTGGATATGGGCAACGTTGGAGGAGGGCAGCGGCCAGGGGCCGACGATCCGCTGGCATCATCCACCGGATGACGTGAAATTACGTGGGGATAACGGAGATTCGAAAGAGCCCGGGGGAGAACAGAGCGAGTGGTCTGTACAGCCGGGACAGAGCCTATGGTTCGGGGCTCAGAAAACGGGGATTGAGATCGTTGCCGTATTGGGATTCGGGGAGGGGAGAATAAAGTTTATCGAGTCCTCCGTGGCGGAGTACGGGGTCGATGATCAGGTCTGTCGAAACCTGTGGAAGTTGCATCGCCAGGTGGCCCTGGGAGCTGGATGGCAACAAGTATTGAAGGGGCTTGGCAAGGCCGCTACTGAACGGCTGGGGATGAGCAGGGTAGATGGACGAGCAGCGTTGATATGGGAGGGAGACCAAGAGTTTTATCACCAGGTGATATGGGACGATGACGACAGCGATCGGGAGAAGACGCAATGGGTGGGTGCGGCGAGACGAAGGGGGGTGTTGGCGAGTCTGTTGACGAGGGAGCGAGAATTGCTCGATGCCCTGCAGGCGCGCGGCGATGTGGTGTTGAGAACCCATACCGACGAAAGCATCGACCTGTTATTACCCATTTGCGGGGAAGAGTTTTTGGGCGCCTTTTATCTGGCCGGTATCCCGGGGGCGAACTTCGATGAGTCCTATTTGGCAGAATTGGTCGATACCTTTAATCCCATCGGCGTGGCGTTGATGCGTCGCTATCACGGTGGGAAGAAGGTCAAGGGTTTCGAGGAGGAGAACCGATATTTTCGAGAGCGTGAGCGGCGGCACTATCTATTCAAGGATCTGGTCTGTGAGAGCGCGGTGATGCGCCAGGTCTACGATGAATTGCATGACCGGGTGGACCAGGACTCACCGATCTTGATGACCGGGGAGGCCGGAACCGGAAAGGAGTTATTGGCCCGAGCGCTACATCACCTCGGTGATCGCCACGATGGAATGTTGATCCGCATGGGATGCGCCAGTTTTCCGCGGGAGCTGGTGGACTTCGAGTTATTTGGCTGTGTGGCCAGTGAGTTGACCGGTGCGGTCGCCGCGCGCAAGGGGATTTTTGAACTCGCCGAGGGCGGAACGGTCTTTCTCGACGAGGTCGATCGCCTCTCACCGATGGTGCAGGGAAAGCTGGTGCGCGTTCTCAAAGAAAAAGAGGTGCGCCGTATCGGGGACGCCGTGGGTCGCCCGGTGGATGCGCGTTTTATCGCAAGCAGTCATCGCGATCTCGACGAGTTGTGCCGATGCGGACAATTTCGCCGCGATCTATTCGAGCTTCTCGATTCACATCGAATGGCCGTTCCTCCGCTTCGCAAGCGGGAGGCTGATATTTTGCCGCTGGCCCGAATTTTTCTAAAGAAGTTCGCGGAGCGCTATGACGCCAGGTGCCAGGCGATGGATAAAGAATTAAAGAGCTGGCTGGTGTCCTATCCGTGGCCCGGCAATGTGCGGCAGTTGCAGACCTTTATCGAGGCGGCGGTGTTGATGGTGCGCGACCAATCGATCATCGAGCGCGACGCGCTGGCATTGGAGACGATGGATTCCGAGGATGCGCAGCAAGAGGCGCCGAAGGTCAATTGAGTGTCCGTGCTCAGTTCAGGGGGAGGGCGCGCTCCTTGCATCTCGTCGTCCAGCCCTGCCGGCTACTCGCCGGCGTTATTCATCGTCATCGGATGGGGCGGGATAGTAGTAATCGAGGCAAATGGAACAGATTCCGTGTGAAACGGGAGCGGGAGGATCGTTGATATAGTCGGGAATCCAGTCCCAGGCTTCAGAATCGTGGCGGCGTTGAAAGCGCCGGCAGTTGCTGCACGAGATCATATACCCGTGTTCGTCGATATATTGTTCGGGGGAAAGCGGCGCAGTCGGGTTCTTTCTTCGAGCTGGCTGAACGGGCGTGGAGTGGGAGTTGATGATCAAGAGCCCCTGAGTTTCGACATCTTCCGAAGGCAAGGGGCGGATGTCCATGTGGAAGAATCGAAGGACCTCGGGACTGGAACATTCATAATCACGGGTACGCCGTCGATGATCATGCAAGATCTGGCGGTAGAGAGTTTCGTAATAGGACTGCAGCGGTCCCTGGCAATAATCGAGAATGGAGGTGCCGAGCAGTTCTTGGGGCTCGACGATCCATTCCGGCGCTTTATTATCCAGAGCGAAGTGGCTCCAGTAGGCATTGAAATAGGCAAGAGTCAAATCACTACGAATGCCGTAGATACAGCTTCTGTGAGCATCGAAGGCGTCGAGGTCAAAGGATGCGAGGAGGAGTTCGAAACCGGGAAGGATACGTCGGTTAAATTGGTTGTCGAATGCGGTCGGCATGGTCGTGACAGTGGATTGAAGCGGGTGTTGAGAGTCGACAAATTGGATTGGAGAAGGAACCACAGTGAGGTTGGCGACGAGTGATGCATCGTCTATCAAGAGATGGCAACCCAGAAGTCCAAGGCAAGTGATATCCCGGTTTTTTTTTTTAGCCATTAGGTCGATGAAAAAGAGGAAACGAAGTGGAGTGGACGGAGCAACGGTTGGATTTGTCGGGATTGGAGGTGGCGGTGAAGATCTGGGGCCCCAAAGGGGGCCGCCCGGTGTTGGCTTTGCACGGTTGGTTGGACAACGCGGGGAGTTTTGATGCGTTGATTCCCTCGCTGAGACAACCATTACAAATCGCGGCGCTGGATCTTCCCGGACATGGTCGCTCCGATGGGCGGGGAGCTGCCGATGCCTATCATTTCGTCGACTGGGTGGCCGTCGTCTTGCAATCTGCCGATGCGCTGGGATGGGAGGAGTTTTCCATATTGGGCCATTCCATGGGGGCGGCCATCGCGTCGTTGGTGGCGCCGGTTGCCGAAAAGCGGATCGAGAGAATGGTATTTTTGGATGGACTCGGTCCCTGGAGTCATCCAGCATCTGAAGTGGTCGATCAGCTTCGAAAGGGGATCGCCGAGGAGGCACTGCTCCGGGATAAGGATCGGCGTCGCTATGAAACGGTGGAGGCGATGTTGGACGCCCTTGGAAAATCGCGTGATGACGTCTCCCGCGAGCGGCTTCGACTTTTATTAAAGCGGGGTGCCCGTCGCGACAAAAAGGGGAAGTGGTATTTTTGCTATGACCGCAAGTTGCAGGCGGCGTCGAGGATTCGCCTGACCGAAGGGCAGGTGCTCACTTTTTTGTCCTCGATTCTGTGTCCCGTATTGCTCGTTCGTCCTCGTTGGGGATGGCCGGTCCCAGAGGAGATCATGGAGCGTCGACTGGCGGCGATTCCCGATCTGGAAATGATGGAAGTAGAAGGGGGGCATCATGTTCATTTGGAGACGCCGGAGCGGATTGTCGACCGGGTCGGTCAGTTTTTGGCGCAACAGTGAAATGAAGCGATCAGCGGGGGGATTTTAATAGTTCTCGGCGCGATAGCTTCGATGCCAGGTGGTCGGCGCCCTCAAAGACGATGGATTCGACTCCAAGCTTTTGTGCGGCCTCACAATTGACGGGCCGGTCGTCGACGAATAAACAATCCTCAGCACGTACGCCGAGCGTGGAGATGGCGTGCAGATAGGCCTGTTCATCGGGCTTGCGAAATCCCGTGCGACAGGACACAAAGGTCCATTGAAGAAAGCGCGATAATTTCAACTTTCGCTCGATGATCTCAAACCAGATCGGATAATTGGATAGCGAATGGATCTCCAAATCCCGGTCATTGAGCTCGGCGAGCAGTGACTCCATGCCATCCAACCATCGGTAAGAGTCAAAGAGTACACGGCGCAGCCCGCTGTCGATGGGTTCTGAGTGGTTGGGGAAATACAAGTGGAAAAATGTTTTTTCGGAGATGTTACCGCGCTCGAAATCGATCCATGCGGTGGGATGTTTACGTTCGTATAGTTGTTCCAGTGATAGGCCAAAATACTCGGGAATCTCCCGTTTGATGGGATCGTAAACCAGAGTGCTCATTACGTCGAAGAGTAGCACGGAAGTCATGAAAAACTCGCGGAGTTGCTCGAATGCCGGTTTACGGGTTGGCCACGGGAAAGATAGTATCGAGGCATAAGGTTTAAGCTTTGTTACCTTCCAGGAGAATGCGATGAGTTCGAAGCAAGAGCGGGCCTTACTGCTCGAGAATACACCAGTGTTTTCCAAATTTTCCAATAAAGCATGTCAAATGCTGGCGCCGGTCTTCAAGGAGCAGGAATTGGAAGACGGGGAGGTGCTGTGCCGAGAGGGTGATGACGGCGATTATATGGCAGTGGTAGCGCAGGGTGGACTGATCATCGAAGTGACCGATGAAAACGGTGAGCGCACCGTGGTGAGTCGACGGGCACAATGCCAGACGGTGGGGGAGATGTCGTGTCTCGACCCGCTGCCGCGTTCTGCGACCGTGCGCGCTCAAGGGCGTACGAAGGTGCTGTTGTTGACCCGAGATATGTTGGATCGACTCAAGGCATCGCGGCCGAAATTATTCTCCCGGGTTGTTCGGGGAATTGCCCTCCGGCTTGCGGGGATGCTCGATGAGACCAATGCGTTGATCTCCCAATTGCTGCGGGTCAAACGGGAGCCCACCCAGCCCAAACAGCCGAGCTTACAGCAGATTCAGGAGTCGACGACCCGTGGACGCCCGGTGAAGACGAACTTAAAACTGAGTTCGACGGGTGTTCTAAAGGGATTGAACCAGACGGAGCGCGATGTATTGCGGGTGGCAACAGAGCCAAGGTGTTTTGAGCCCGGAGAGGTGATCTGTGTGGAGGGGGAGCCCGGTCCGGAGGCCTATTTTGTGGCCAAGGGCAAGGTGGATGTGTTGAAGCATATCGATGGAAAAAATTATCGATTGGCGACGACGGCGATCGGCGGATTTCTGGGTCAGCGGGCGTTGCTGCGGGAGGGAAGGCGATCGGCGACATTGCGCGCAGGCCCACGGGGAGCGACGCTATTTTGCCTGTCCCGCGATAGCTTCGAGGGACTCTTAGAGGCGGAATCGCCGCTGGCGATAGGTTTTCAGGAAGCGGTGACCATCGCCGGCATTCGCCAGTTACGCCAGGCCAATGAAATGGCGGCCTATCTGGGTGCCCGAGAGGAGAAAGGAGTCTTTTCGCGACCGATCAGCCGCCGCCACAAATTGGAGCGGGAGGCGCCGTCTGGTTCGATGGAAGAACGGCTTCAGCAGATGGTCGGCCAATCGCTGGAGGAGAATACGGATGTAGAAGCTCTGGCGTCGGCCTATCTGGAAACAGCACTTCAGGACTGGGAGGTGACTCCCTCGGAGTTGAACAGGATCCAGATTATCCCGGTCGACGAGGAATGATCGACGAACTCGATATTGCGCGGTCGCACCATTCGATACGGAATCATGGGGAATGCGCAACCGTGGGGGTTGTTTTGTGCTTGCCGGAGCAAGTGAACGCACACATAATCGCGGCGCACTCTGGATTTTACACCGAACCTCGAGGGGTATCACATTGAGCGATCAAAAAGTCATTTTTTCGATGGAAGGGGTGGGAAAGATCTATCCACCGCGGGAGCAGGTGCTCAAAGATATATATCTGTCCTTTTTCTACGGTGCCAAGATCGGTGTGCTCGGTCCCAATGGCTCCGGTAAGAGCACGCTGTTGAAGATCATCGCCGGGCTCGACGAGGAGTATCTGGGCGAGGTCCATCGAAACGACGGGATCAGCTTTGGATATTTGGCCCAGGAGCCGCAATTGGACCCGGAAAAAACGGTCCGTGAGGTCGTGGAGGAGGGAGTCCAAGAGACGGTGGATCTGGTCAAAGACTACGAGGCAATCAGCGGCAAGTTCTCGGAGCCCGATGCCGACTTCGAGGCTCTGATGGCCGAACAGTCGCGACTGCAGGAGCAGATCGAACAACGCGACGCCTGGGATCTGGACAGCAAGTTGAAGATGGCCATGGAGGCCCTTCGGTGTCCGCCCGAAGATGCGTCGGTGGAGGTGTTGAGCGGAGGGGAGCGACGGCGGGTGGCGCTGTGCCGAATTTTGCTCGAGGAACCGGACGTCCTGTTGCTCGACGAGCCGACGAATCATCTCGATGCGGAGTCGGTGGGCTGGCTGGAGCAACATCTGGAGCAATACGAGGGGACAGTGATCGCCGTGACCCACGATCGCTATTTTCTGGATAATGTGGCGGGATGGATTCTGGAGCTCGAACACGGCAAAGGGATCCCGTTTGAGGGCAATTATTCGGGGTGGTTGGAACAGAAGAATCGGCGATTGGAGCAGCGAGAAAAGCGGGAATCGAAACGTCAAAAGACGCTGCAACGAGAGCTGGAGTGGATTCGTTCTTCGCCAAAAGCCCGGCAGGCAAAGTCGAAGGCCCGGATTTCGGCCTACGAAGAAATGGTCGCCGAACAAAAGCAGAAGCGCGAATCGACACTCGAGATTTCGATTCCCCCGGGACCCCGGTTGGGCGATGTAGTGATCGAGGCCGATGAGTTGATGAAGGTCTACGACGGGCGGGTATTGTACGAGGACTTGAGCTTTCATCTGCCCCCGGGAGCGATCGTGGGCATCATCGGACCCAACGGCGCCGGAAAGACGACGCTATTCCGGATGATTACTGGCGAGGAGGAGCCCGACGAAGGTGAAATCACGATCGGTGAAACCGTGCAATTGGGCTATGTGGACCAGAGGCGCCCATTGGACCCGGATAAAACGGTGTGGGAAGAGATTTCCGACGGTGAGCCGACGATCGAGTTGGGCAATCGCAGCATCAATTCCCGAGCCTATGTATCGTGGTTCAATTTTTCGGGAAGCGATCAGCAGAAAAAGACCGGCGTGCTCTCCGGGGGAGAGCGAAATCGCTTGTATCTGGCCAAAGTGTTGCGCGAGGAAGCCAACGTATTATTGCTCGACGAGCCGTCGAATGACCTGGACGTGGCGACCCTGCGGGCGCTGGAGGACGGGTTGCTCAATTTTGCGGGATGTGCGGCCGTGATCTCTCACGATCGGTGGTTTTTGGACCGTATTGCCACTCATATTCTCGCCTTCGAAGGGGAGAGCGAGGTGGTGTGGTTCAATGGCAATTATTCAGAATACGAAGCGGATCGGCGCCGACGACTCGGTGCCGATGCCCAGCGCCCACAGCGAATCAAGTACAAACGCCTAAAGCGGGACTGAGGATCGGTGAAAAAGGAAACCCAACCGAGATCGACTCTGGTTGGATTTGTGGCGGTTTGCATCGAAGTGCCGACCTCGACACACTCATCGGGCTTGTGCGTGGTTTCAAAGCGCCGTCTCCCCGGTCGATGCAAGCGCTGACCGGGGAGGGCACTCGGTATGGATGATTAGGAGTTATCGCCGTCGCGCTCATCTTTATCTTCCGCCTCGGCGATCATCTCTTCGACTTGCTCGACATGATCGGTGTCGAGATCACCGATCATCTCGCCCAGGGCGCGGCGAGCCTCGCCGGGGGTCATACGTTGCTTTTGGAATTCGACGCAGATCAGGCACATGGTTCGGTCCTCTTAGTGAATCGCGGTATGTCGACATCGCACCGGATAAAAGGTGGACATCGCGGGAATCTACGAGGAAAACAAACGCAGCGGCACTGCGATTCCTCATTCCCGGGGAGATCACTGTTGGTCATTTCGCCACAAAGGGCATCAGAATTCAATTCCAGACAATCGACGGCGCCCCAAAGGGCACTGTCACCTTGAGCTTTCACGGGCAGCCGGAGTCCATGAACGCTAGGCAAAAGCACGGCTCCCTATGAGAACTCAAACAAAATATAGTCCAGTTAGGAATAAGACCAAGGAGGAGACGATGAATCGATTACAGAAACTATCGGTGGTCCTGATGGCCCTGGGGCTGATGTGTTTGACCGGATGCGGGACATGGTTTGGTACAGTGGCAGCGGACGTGCTGGTGCCGGTGGAGGACGAGGTCGAATTGGGCCACCAGTTGTCGGAGCAGTTGGAGGAGGAGCTGGTATTCTCCGATGATGAAGTGTTGACGGAGTACGTCGAGGACTTGGGGTTCGAGGTATTGGAGCACGCCGACCGGACTCATGAGGCGTTGGAATTTGAATTTCACCTCGTTGCCGACGACGAGATGATCAACGCCTTTGCGATCCCGGGAGGAGGAATCTACGTGTATACCGGGCTTATCAAAGCCATGGATAATGAGGCGGAACTAACGGCTGTAATCGGCCACGAGATCGCCCACGTAACCCGCCG
>SKPJ01000037.1 GCA_007119595.1 Myxococcales bacterium | reverse complement strand
GTTGTGAACTGCTCAGCGACAATAAGGCCCGATCACCGTCAGTCCATAAATCGCCGATGACGAGGTGCCGGGTGGATAGATTTATCCCGGAGATTTCAGCCGGAACAATTCCGCAGGGCGTTCCAGAGCACAACGAATAGGACCAGCCAATTTGTCTCATATCACGTTGTCATGTTGCACAACTTGAAACATTCAAGCTCTCTCATTGAACATCTTGAAACATTTGGATCGCCCGACGAAAGGTCAGCGTTCTTCAAGAACAGAGCCCATTCCAACCATCCAGTGTCAATATTTTCAGTCCCCATCACCTCATCGCCGATCTTCATCGAAGTGATCGCATACGAGGTTGGCACGTCCTGTGCACTCCTAACGGATGTATCGAATTGGTGGCTCTCCTGCAGCAGGAGCCTCACTGGCTGACAAAAGCTTCTAAAACGTGCGACTACAACGGAGCCTTTTTTGCCGTCGTTTACACGCAGGGATCGCCTCCCACGGAGCATCGGCACACCTCGGCTCGAAACGGAACTGCCATGAGACGACTGGCCTCTATATTTCCACTGGTCGACCAACTTCGCTCCTATGGAGCCGGGGATATACGCTCCGATATCACCGCCGGATTGACGACGGCGGTGATGCTCATTCCCCAGGCGATGGCATATGCCATGCTGGCCGGACTGCCGCCGATTGTGGGCCTTTATGCGTCGACGGTACCGCTGTTGTCCTACGCCCTCTTCGGAACCTCCCGACAGCTCGCCGTCGGTCCCGTGGCAGTGCTTTCGTTGATGACCGCCGCCAGTGTCGGGGCCATCGCCGAAGTGGGCACCGACGCCTATATGACCTACGCCCTCGTGTTGGCATTGATGGTCGGTGTGATTCAGTTGGTCATGGGGCTTGCCCGGCTCGGCATCGTCACCAACTTCTTGTCTCATCCGGTCTTGAGCGGATTTACCTCGGCGGCGGCCCTGATCATTGCATTCAGTCAATTTGACGACCTCATCGGTCCTGGATTTCATCTTCCGACGGCCATCATCGGTGGAGTCAGTCTATTGTTCTTGCTGGCTCTGCGAATCTTTAAGCCCTCCTTTCCGGGGATGTTCTTCATCGTCGTTGCCTCCATTGCTGTCGCGTGGGCGATGGGATTGGAGAATTATGGGGTGGAATTGGTCGGCCAGGTACCCACCGGCCTTCCCGCTTTTTCGATGGTCCCCCTGGAATGGGAGATGATCCGGACCTTGCTCCCCTCGGCTCTGGTCATCGCCCTGGTGGGATTTATGGAGTCCTTCGCGGTGGCCAAAAAGCTCGCCGAAGGCCACGGAGAAGCCGATGAATTGGAGCCGAACCGAGAATTGGTGGGCCTGGGGGCAGCCAATGCGGCCGGAGCTTTTTTCGGCTCTTTTCCCGTCACCGGCGGCTTTTCGCGCTCGGCGGTCAACGACCGGGCCGGAGCCCGATCGAATCTGGCGGCCGTTCTCACCGTGATCGTCGTGGTCGTGACGCTGCTCTTTCTCACCGATCTGTTCTACTACCTGCCCCAGACGGTGCTGGCGGCGATCATCATGACCGCCATCGTCGGGCTTATCGACATCAAGGCCGTCAAGCATCTGTGGGAGGTCAAACGCGACGGATTGGTGATCCTGGTGCTGACCTTTGCCTCCACACTGATCATCGGCATCGAGGAGGGTCTGGCGATCGGGATCGGGGCCTCCCTGTTGTGGTTTATCATCCGGGCCACCAAGCCCCACGTCGCCGTACTGGGGCGACTCCCGCAGACCACGAGCTACCGAAATCTGGATCGCCATCCGGAGGCAAAGGTCATCCCCGGTCTCCTATTGGTGCGCATCGACAGCCAGTTTTTCTTCGGCAATGTCTCCTTTCTCAAATCCACACTCACCGAGTTGGAGAAAGAGATGGACCAGCCCCTAAAGGCGGTGATCATCGACGCATCAAGCATCAACCAGCTCGATTCATCGGCGGAGATTGCCCTTCGTCAGATTCTCGAGGACTACCAAGAGCGCGACGTCGAGCTGTATTTCGCAAAGACCAAGGGACCGGTACTGGACGTAATGCGCGCCTCCTCGTTTTACGACTTAATGGAAGAAAAGCATTTCACATATCGGGTCCACGACGCTGTGGAAGCCGCCTGTGAGCGCTGCTTTGGCGTCCATGATCCATCCCGGTTGGAACATCCCGTCCAGTGATCGCCGACACCAATATCCCTCACACCAATATCTCTCCAAAAAAAATGGGCCGCCGTCATCGACGGCGGCCGGAAGAATTTGGACCGATGGGATACAAATGCCGAATACTGAGTCAGCCGAAGAGGCGCTCAAAGAAACCCTCCCCATTTGCCCGGCTGACGATACGCCCGGCGACCTTCTTGAGGCTCAAATGGTCCTGTAGTCCCACCAGGACATCCTGGACCTCACCATCCTGTACCACCACCACGGTGGGGATGGACCGGACGTTGAACGCCGCGGCGATATCGGGATGTTTCTGGGTATTGACCTTTAAAAACTCTACCGGCTCATCGGCCATCAACTCCGCCACCTCTTCATAGACCGGGGCCATGGCCTGACAGGGACCACACCAACTGGCCCAGAAGTCAATAAGGGCCGCCGGCCCCCCCTTGGTCATCAGCTCTTCGATCGACTCTCGGTTTGTGATTTCTGTTGTATGCATCGTCCTTCCTCATTTTGCTACGCCAGCGCGTCCACTGCGTCGGCTCATCCGGCGCAGCAAATTCTGGCATCGTCGATAGAGGTAGACGCAAGGATCGGGCCAACCTCAAAACCAATGGCAATTATGGTCCTGAAACCGGTTTTTGGTTTCTTTTGAAACAGGCAGCCGTTCCGGTCTGAAACGTATTTGAAGTGAATCGATATTTATTCGGTGGCGGATTCGTCCTTATCTTGGCCGATCCCCAACTCCTTCATCCTGCGCCACAGGGTAGTGCGACTCATCTCGAGGCGTTCGGCTGCCTTTCCTCGGTGGCCGCCCGTGGCCCCCAGAGCGGCGAGGATGCGGCGGCGCTCGTCACTTTCGGCGTCTTCGCCACGGTCCAGCTTTCGACTCGGCGGTGGCTCACCCCGCAGCTCCGGGGTCAATTCATCAATTGTCAGCACCGAACCGTCGCCGATGACGAAGGCATATTCGATGACGTTTCGAAGCTCCCGGACATTGCCGGGCCACGAGTAGGCCAAAAGAGCCTCGTAGGCGTTGCGATCGATGCCCTCGATATGGCGAGGCATCCCCTGGTCGGCGTTGAACTCGTCGATAAAATGCCAGGTCAACAACTCCACGTCTCCATCGCGCCTCACCAGCGGCGGAAGAAAAATCGGAACCACCCGAATGCGGTACATTAAATCCTCGCGAAACCGCCCTTCGGCGACCTCTCTTCGAAGGGCTTTATTGGTCGCCGCCACCAGGCGAATATCTACGCTGCGGGGGTTGGTCGCTCCCACGGGAACGAAGGTCTGCTCCTGGAGTACCCGCAACAGCCGAGCCTGGATTTCAAAGGGAATCTCCGCAATTTCGTCCAAAAAGACGATGCCGCCATCGGCCAATTCAAAGAGTCCCCGCCGGTCGTCGACGGCTCCCGTAAATGCGCCGCGCACATGACCGAAGAGCTCCGATGCCAACAACTCCGAGGTAAAAGTTGCACAATTGACAGCCCGAAAGGGACGGTCCGCCCGAGCACTCAACTCGTGGATCGCCTGGGCCACTAACTCCTTGCCCGTCCCCGACTCGCCGCGCACCAACACGCTGGTATCGGAGCGGGCGACCTTGCGCACCAGTTCGAAAAATCCCTTCATCTGCGGAGATGCTGTGACCATACCGAAAAAATTCTCGTGCTCTCGGCTGGGATGTTTCAACACCTTTTCAGTCATTGTTTCTCCTTGAACAAATATTGATCTCTCCGGAGCCCCGATATAACACCGGGGAGGCGATAACTCCAGCGTTGGGCCCCATTCAATGGCGTTCATTCACTCTTCGGTTTCTTCAATTTATTGGGGGTGGCATCAAAGATGCATTGGCATTAGTGGTGCATGATGGCTCAGATGCCACATCGCTCGGTGTCGAGGCGAAAAACTACCGCCCTTGGTTTAAGGGCTAAGGGCCTACCCTATAGAAGCTTGATCGAATGCCCGGCGTATCCTCGCTCATCGAGAAATAAGAGCGCGTCGTATTTTGTCCCTTATGAAACAATGGGTGAATAAAACTGAAACAAATATTCGCTCATTTCACGACTCTCCCCCCAAAAACGTTACTTTTAAGGTTGGCACGCAACCTGCATTACTCAGTTATCGAGTGCAATTGTTCCGCGCCGGGAACTACCGGAAGCGGTTATTACAACCACGTCCCCGCAAGGGATTTTTATCAAGGAGAACACCATGACGAATCAAAAGATCCAGCCCTTTTTCGACGAGCGAACCTACACCCTGACCTACGTGGTCTATGATGAAGATACAAAAGATGCGGTGCTCATCGATCCCGTACTGGACTACGAGCCGGGAGCTTCGGCGGTGTGGACGGAATCGGCCGACAAGGCCGCCGACTTCGTCGCCGACAACGATCTCAACCTTCACTACGTGCTGGAGACCCACGCCCACGCCGACCATCTGTCGGGGGCGCGGCGGATCCAGGAGCGCTTTCCGGAGACCAAAATCGCCATCGGCGCCCGAATCACTGAAGTCCAGTCCTTGTTCAAAAAGGTATTCAATCTGCCCGATGACTTCCCCACCGACGGGCGACAATTTGATGTGTTGCTGGAAGACGAGGAGACGATCGAGGCCGGAAGCCTAGCGATTCGCACCCTCTATACCCCCGGTCATACCCCGGCGTGTTCCACCTATGTGATCGACGACGCCGCCTTTACCGGTGACGCTCTATTCATGCCCGACTTCGGTACCGGACGGTGCGACTTTCCGGGAGGAAGCGCCGGGGATATGTACGAGTCGGTCACCGATCGCATTTACTCTCTTCCCGACGAGTATCGCACCTTCGTAGGTCATGACTACCCGCCCGAAGGACGGGATGTGGCCTATCAGGCGACGGTGGCCGAACAAAAAGAAAACAACGTCTTTTTGCCGGCCTCCCGGTCTCGCGAGGAATTCGTGCAAAAGCGCCAAGAGCGTGACGCCACCCTCTCGGCACCTCGGCTTTTGTTGCAGAGTCTGCAGGTCAATATCGACGCCGGAAATCTTCCCGAAAAAGAAGCCAACGACAAGGCCTATCTTCGTATCCCGGTCAACGTTTTTCGTCCGGAGACGATGGACAAAAAGACCCTGGTTCTCGAAGAGGCCTAATGACTTCTTTTGCAAATACCTGAAGGCGACGCTCCCCTTTATGGGGAGCCACCATCGACCCATGGAGGTTTAAGCCATGACTGAATTTACTCCTTTTGCCGCCACCATCGGCGGCGTTCTCATCGGCCTCGCCGCCGCCCTGATGTTGCTCTTCGAGGGGCGAATCGCCGGAATCAGCGGAATTTTGAGTGGTGTCCTCAAGGGCACCCGCGACAATCCGCCGGCCTGGCAGGCCATCTTTTTGGGCGGCATGGTCCTCGGAGGGATCACGCTGGCCATCACCCAGGGCATCGTGGAGCGCGATTTCGTCATGACCGAATTGTCGATTTCGCCGTGGCTGGCCATCGCCGCCGGACTCCTCGTCGGTTTTGGTACTCGACTTGGAAATGGCTGCACCAGCGGACACGGCGTATGCGGCATTCCGCGACTATCCATGCGCTCCATTTTGGCCACCCTCACCTTTATGGGAGCCGCCGCGGCCACGGTCTACGTGACCAACCACATCTTCGCCTTCGGAGGTCTGTCGTGATACGACAAATCGTCATCTTAGTCTCCGGTTTTCTATTCGCCATCGGACTGGGTATCTCCGAGATGACCCGGCCCGAGAAGGTATTGGGTTTTCTCGACATCTTCGGCAATTGGGACCCCAGTCTGGCCTTTGTGATGGGAGGAGCCATCGTCGTCTACGGCATCGCCCTCCAGATCGTAAAACGCCGCAGTCGTCCTCACTTTGGAAAGCGGTTTCGCATCCCCACCAATACCAAGATCACGCCCTCGCTAATTGGTGGTTCCGCCCTCTTCGGAGTGGGCTGGGGCCTGGCGGGATTTTGTCCCGGCCCCGGCATCGTCGCCGCCGCCGGATTGGTGACACCGGCCCTATTCTTTTTGCCCGCCCTGATCGCCGGTATCCTCATCCATCGTTGGCTGCTCAATTAAACCCTCCGCCTTTTTGCCCAAATGCGGTGCAGTCAGGTGATTAGGGCGTTGAAGGCCGGTCCCGGGTGGTGATTCCCGGGACCGGCCTATCCACCGGACGATCGGAATATGCATCACCTGAGAAACTGTCAAAAAAGGAGTGTCCCACCATGGCCCAAACAACTGATCCCGGAGCCTTCTGGGACGAAAAATTCGACCGCCCCGACTACCGCTACGGCACCGAGCCCAACGCATTTGTCGCCGACGTATTGCCCGAGCTCTTAGAACACGACGCCCGGGTATTATGCGTCGGCGACGGCGAGGGGCGAAACGGGGTCTGGTGTGCTGGCCAGGGGTTTGAGACCACATCGCTGGAGCCGTCGGCGGTGGGCATCGAAAAAATCAAACGACTGGCCGACAAAGAGGGCGTTAAAATCAACACCATCCATGACCGGATGCCCAGCGACGAGGTCCAGGACCAGCACTTCGACGCCGTGGTGCTGATCTTCGTCCACACCCCTGAGCCGATGCGACAGGCCATCCACGAGTCCTGCGTCAAAGCACTCAAACCGGGGGGTGTCATCGTATTGGAGGGATTTACCCCTGACCAACGGCGAAACGACCGCCCCAGCGGCGGACCTCCATCGCTGGAATTGATGTTTAGCGTCGATATTTTGCGCCATGATTTCGCCACCATGGACCTCGAGACCCTCACCGAACAGACGGTGCAACTCGACGAAGGCCCCGGCCACCGCGGACCGGCCGACGTGATTCGAATGATCGCCCGAAAACCGGTTTGATCAGATACCAGATACCGACCTACCAGATACCGACCAGATACCGACCGAGGTATCCGCATCAGCCCCACAATATGCGCCGATCGGCCCTCATACCCACGTCGATCGGAACATCGATAGCACTCATTGAATCCAGTGATAGGCGGCGACTACCTCGCGACCCACTCTCTTCGCCGTCGCCAGTGAGGCACGGTTGCGGGCATCGATGGTCCCACGGAGGATGTCGTCCGGATGGTCGTCAACCAGTTGCTCGACGAGTTGCTGCTGTGCAACCGGGGCGAGTCCACGCCCCCGGAAACCGGTGACGAGGATCTCCTCCACCACCGTCTGGCCCTCGACCAAAGGGCCCAGCACCTGGTCTGTCGCAAGCAGGCCGGCGCGTTCGCCGTCGACATGGATATACATCACAACACCACCGTCGCGACAAGACTTCAGGTCGTCGTATTCCCCCACTTGGAGGATGTCTCGAAAGCCCGGGTTTTCATCGAAAAACTCCTCGTAGGCTCTTCGAACGAACTCGGCTGACTCGCCGAGATCGTCGACCGGCACCAACTCCACTCGGGATTGTCGCTCAAGCGGCGGTCGACGGCAGAGCTCCTCGAGGGGGGCAGCAACGATATACTGGTCGACCGACGAGTCCCACTCCGGTGGGATGACAGGTGGCTCTTCGAATCCTCTGAGCAATCGGACCGCCCGTGGCTTAAACGAGGCGTACTCCTGGCGCACGAGGTCGACCGCCCTGCGGAGTGATGCGGCGTCGGCGAGCAATTCGGTACCGGCGACAATATCGACGAAGGGAAAGTCGGGATGGGATAAAAAGCGGATACCCACGAGCAACCTCTGTCGCGGTCCCACCGTCAGGATTCGCTGAAGATATTCATCGGGCTCGCATCCGTCGACGGGACACGCCTGGGCAAAACTCGCAGCAAACTCCGGGTCCGTGCAGCGGGCGAGTTCGAGCCGCAGGTTTTCGGCGAGTGCCCGGTCGATACGCTCTTCGCCGCACCAGTCGACGAGAATATCGGGGACTCTGCGTCGAAACGTCGCCGCGAATGTCGCTGCATCATCGGTCATGGGATAACTTGGAGCGCGGGAAAGATGGAGAGTCGAAGGTAGACAATGGCATGCTCGAAAAGAATTGCAGCCTCTCGAAAATACCTACCAAATACCACCGAAACACCGACCCGAAACACCGACCCGAAACACGACCCGAAACACCGACGACCGAAACACCGACCGAGGTATCCGCATCAGCCCCAGAATATGCGCCGATCTGCCATTTGTTGTGTCGATCGATCACTCACTTCTCCGCGAGGCATCACCGGCACCGACGCAAAATCCTCTTCAAATCGTTGATAATAGCTCTGTGGGCTACCAACATACCCCTTCGGAGATTATTGATGACTCAACCACGCCGACATATCCCTGGACAGGTAGTACATCTGAATCGCCGCTGTTTTCATCGAAAATTCTTCCTTCGTCCCGACAACTTCATCAATCGAGTGCTATTTTATGAGACGGCACGGGCCTCGAAGCGTCACGGCCAGGCCATCCATGGCTCGATGGCGATGTCGAACCACATCCACCAAATCTCGACGGATACCACCGGAGAGCGAAGTGCCTACATGCGAGATGCCATGCGGGAGATTTCACGGGCTCGAAATCAAAACCTCAAACGCGAGGATTCGTTGTGGGACGGACGCCCCTTCGGCGACACCGTGTTGCTCGACAGAGACAGCATCGAACGACAACTGATTTATCTTTGGTGTAATCCTGTTGAGGCTGGTCTGGTGCGCCGCGCTAAAGATTGGCCGGGATTTAAAATTCTTCCCCGCCACTGGGGAAAAACGCTCAAGATCAAGAAGACCGAAACCTACCACGGTCGCAACTCCTCGGAGTACGTCGAGATTACGCCTATGCCTCCTCCAGGTTATAGTGATATGAGCCTTGAGGAGGTCCGCGAGCACTTCCAGAAGCTGCTGCGTGAGGCCGAAGATGAAATCCGCAAAGCTCGCCGCAACAAGAAAGTCAAAGGCACTTTGCGGATCTGCTGCACCGACCCCTTCTCCTGTCCCAGAACACCGTCACTGATGGGCACCCTCAGCCCACGCTTTGCGTCAAAGGATGGCGAACTCCTGTCGCGAGCAAAGAACCTCCACCATCAATTTCAAAGCAGCTACCAGCGCCAGCGCGTAAAATGGATGGCCGGAAAGAAGGCAACCTTCCCCTGTGGTACCGTCCAGCTCAGACGCTGTGCTCCCATCCGATGCAAACCTCCCGATGACGACGAACCGGGCATCTTCGAGCTGAAACGCTCCCTGGGATAGCTGCTGCCGCGCGCAAATCGGCCGCTCACAAGCTACCAATATCTCTACGAAGCGATTCGCTTCCCCGTGCACAACTCTGTCCTCATCGATCTAACACCCTTCCTGTTCGACTCTACCGGACGCTAATCACCGTCACAAAGACTCTCTTCCAGATCGAAATCACTCTGACACGCACTGCCAACCGCGACTGCGCGGACACGCGATCCCCTCTCCCTCCATTTCGCCGTCTTGAGGTAATCAACTTACCCGCTAAACTCTCGTATTCCCCCGTCATCCTTTGACTTCGCGTTTATCTCGGTCGGGTCCGGTCAGGTCCGGTCACATCATATCTGGACTTCCGGTCACATCATATCTGGACTTCGGGTCCGGGTCGGTCCGGTCCGGGTCATCATATCTGGACTTCGCACTTACCTCGGTCCGGTCCGGGTCGGAACGATCACTCACTTCTCCGGGGGGGCGTCACCGGTGCCGACGCAAAATCCGCCTTTCATGTCATGCCGGGGTGTGTCTGCTTCAGCCCCACGTCAACCCGAAGTCGTCCCTTGCTTCACCAAATGTTCATTTTCTGTGGCATTCGGACGACAAATCATCTGGTCTGGCGGCGAAAATCCCGGCCAAGTAAGCACCATGACTGCGCAGGTGCCGGATTATGGTCACCGCTAACACTTGCGCTTCTATCGCTCAATTTCTATCGTCGCTCAGTTTCTATTTCTTGATAATGAGGAGCGCGCCGGAGATGTCGACGCCCGGATCGATGGGCTGTCCAATTTGGCGACGGAGTCGAACTGATGAACAGATTGCCCACATTGGGACCGTTTCGACTGCAGCGGCCGCTGGGGAAGGGGGGAATGGCGATGGTGTGGCGGGCCGTCCACCAGCGCCACAACGAGCCGGTGGCGATTAAAATCATGACCGGGACTCAGGCTGGTCACCAGCGCTTCGTCGATTCCTTCCACCGCGAGGTTCGGGCGGTGGCGCGCATGCATCATCCCCATATCGTGCGGATCTTCGACTACGGCGCGATCAGCGATGAGGTCGCGGTCCTCTCCGACGGTCATGTCATCAGCGGCAGTCCCTATATGGTGATGGAACTCGCCGACACCACGCTGACCCGGATCGACCGGGGAGGCCTCGGTTGGGGCGGTGTCTATACGATTTTGTATCAGATCCTTGATGCCCTTGCCCACGCCCATGCCCGCGGATTAATCCATCGCGATCTCAAGCCGGACAATATCTTGTTTTTGGCCGATGCAGCAGAGAACGATAAGCAATTGAAGCTGGCTGACTTCGGAGTCGCATTCGCGTTCGACGCCGCCACACAGTTGGAGCGTGAAAATGAAGTCATCATCGGAACACCGCAATATATGGCGCCAGAGCAGATTCGCGGTGACGTCCGTGACCAGGGTCCGTGGACCGACCTGTATGCCCTGGGGTGTGTGGCCTATTGGCTCACCACTGGGGCTACACCGTTCAGCACCGGGACGACCGAGGAAGTGCTGCGTTGTCATCTCTCGGCGGATCGTCCAGATCTGCAACCCGATCTCAGAGTGCCACGTGGCTTCGATCGGTGGGTATCTCGGTTGTTGACGCGACACCCGCGGCGGCGATTTCAACGCGCCGCCGATGCCGCAGCGGCCCTGCATCGATTGACGACCACCGGACCTACTCGCCGGCTGGCGCTGACCTCAGAGAGCGCCCAGGGAGAGCGCTCCGGATTCATATTGACCAACCCGGAAGAGGACACCCATGTGCTCGAGGTAGGTGCGCAGGGGGAACGTGCGGTGGCCACAGAGCCGTCACCGCAAGGGGATCGATGGCCGCACATCCCCTCGTGTTGGCGTCGTGTCCACCAGCCAGCGAAGCCGATCGAGATGGTCGGCGTGGGGCTCGAACTCTTTGAGTTGCGCGAAATTCCACTGGTCGGTCGCCACCGGCACCGAGATGTGATGTGGCAGCAATTGGTGGACACAAGTGTGACCCAAGATCCCCATCTGCTTGTGATCGATGGCCCCACAGGGATCGGCAAGACGCGGCTTGCCACATGGCTGGCCCATCGCGCTCACGAAGTCGGCGCCGCTGAGGTCCTTAGCGCTTCTCACAGCCCGATCGCCGGTCCTGCCGATGGGCTCGCCCGGATGTTCGCCAATCACCTGGGATGCGTGGGGCTGTCTCGCGCTCAGATATTGCAGCGGATTCGCGACCGTTATGACGACACCGGGGGGCTCGACGAGGATGCGCTTCATCAGTGCATCGCATTGACCGAACTCGTCGCCTCCAGCGCCGATCCCGGTTTCGATGCTCAGGGGCAAATGATCACATTTGGTCGGCCCCAGGAGCGCTTCGTGGTGTGGAAACGCTATCTATCAAGGTTGGGTCGGCGCCGACCGGTGGTATTGCTGCTCGATGATGCACATTGGAGTTGCGATACCCTTGCGTTTGCAAAATATCTGGTTTGTGAATCCCACCGAGAAGAGCTCCCGGTGCTACTGGTCTTGACGGTCCGCGATGGTCGAGGCGGCGATCGCCACCGGACGGCCGGTCTTGTCGCCGATATGGTGGAGCAGCCACGTACCAGGCATCTTTCGTTGGGCCCATTGGCCCACAGAGAGCACTGCAAATTGATCGCCTCGTTGCTCCATTTGCAACCGGCGCTGGCCGATCGAGTGGCGCAACGCACCAGTGGCAATCCATTATTCGCAATTCAACTCGTTGGTGATTGGGTCGAACGCGGACTGCTCCGGGTGGGAGGCCAGGGATTTGTACTCGTCGATGGAGCGGATCCCGAATTACCCAGTGATATCGAAAGCTTAATGGTGGAGCGTCTCGAAGGCCTGATCGGCCGATCGCTCGACGGCGCGGCAGGCACCGCCCTGGAGCCACTGGAGCTTGCCGCCACGTTGGGCCAGGATGTTGATTATATTGAATGGCGCCATCTGTGTCCGGCCCAGGACATCGAAACCGGGCGTCGTATCCTGGCCCAATTGGCGATGCAATCATTGGTGCGCATTACCGCCGATGGGTGGACTTTTTCATCGGGAGCGCTGCGCGAAACCCTCCTGGGATTGGCCGCTGAGCAGGGGCGACTCCAAGACCATCACCAGCGCTGCGCTCGAATGCTCCGTCAGCGCTATACTGAGATCAGTGACGAGCGCTCTCCCCGCCTCGCCCTTCACCTGCTGGAAGCCGGAGCAATTGAAGAAGCTATCCAGCCGCTGCTGGGAAGCATTCGATACTACGTCAAGACCTGCGACTTCGTAAATGCCCAGACGTTTCTGGAGTGGTACGGTGATGCCCTGAGACGGCTGGGGATTGGTGACACCGATCCCCGCTCCGTTCGTGGCCGATTGTGGGCCGCACGCCTGGCCAATAGAGAGCGCCGCTTTGAACGCCAACTCGCCCTGGTACAGGCCTGCCGACGAGATGTCGATCCGGAGCAACATCGGGGACTCTATGCCGAAATTCTGACCGAATACGCCTTTGCTAAAGGAGCGGTTTATGAGTTTGATGATGCGCTCCAATCGGTGGTGGAGGCCCAAGAATTTTACGAAATGGACGGCGATGAGTGGCACGTCGCGCGCTGTATTCGTCATCGCGGTTGGCTGCTCTCTCACCAGAACAAGCTCGACGATGCGCTGAGGTTTATCGAAGAGGCCCTGCGCCGGCTGGAATTGCTAGAAGACCCTGCGGATGTGGCCCAATGCCGCCATTCCTTGGGGATCGTATTGCGAAAACGCAACGAGTTGTCCCGAGCGATTACCGTCCTGCGCCAGGCCGAAAAATCCTTCCGTGAACTCGGCGACCTGCTCCGAGTGAGTCACTGCGTCAATAGTCTGGGAGAGGCCTATCGTCAGCAGGGGGCTCTGCGACAAGCCGTGGAATCGTATCGAGAAGGCATCAAATTGCGGCGTCGTGTAGGATTTGATCATCACTTCGTTTTCCTATTCAACCTCGGCGTCACCCAATTGGAGCAACGAGCCTTCGATAATGCACTGCGCTCTTTTCGAGACGCCCTTGCCAGTGAAACGGCGACCGCTAATCGAGATTCCTGTCTTGGGATAATCCATGCCGGACTTGCGGCCTGTATGGCCGGCCGGGCCTCGTGGGACAGCCATGACGATCACCTCGACAAGGCCAGAGATCACCTTCAAACCACGGAATATATCGAAGCGGATCTGGCCCGAATATTTTTGGTAGCCGCCGGGGAGGCCGAGGACTGCGGTGAACTACATCGAGCCCAGCGGGCCTATCGGTTGGCTGCCGAACAGTGGCGCCAACTCGGCAATGAGGAACGCCTAAATGAGTCCGAGACGGCCTTGCAGGCGCTGGCCTGTCAGAGTTGAACGTGGCGTCGGTGATGTCGATTCGGTATGGCCGTTATCCTCGTGGCCGATGGATGGATACCCCCACCACATTCAACCCTTTGTCGAAAACCTCGTAATGGGGGATTACCGTGCGTGGCACTGAGCAAAAAAGTGGTCTTTCGGGCCTACCTCGAATGGCTGCTGCCGCCCCACGCCCCGGACCTTACGTACAAGCTGACCCACCTGCGCCGAGACCATCCAACAATCAACCATTTATACCGTTATTTCTTCGCCAAATGACATTGATACCATGAGTGATTGAGTCGGTCGTAGTGATTGGCCACACTTATAGGCGCCTCGTTGTCATTGAAAATGCGTTTGGATTAGCATTGTTCACTCTGACCTGGGAGGAGATAAGTACGACAACTAGATATCAGGAGCGACGATGGATTTCGAAGATTGGCCCGATGAATTGAGCGCCGAGCAGATCGAGGAGTTGGCCGAGCAACTTGAGGAGATGGAGGCGAGGCTAACGGCACGGCTCGAGGCTCATGCTGATAGTGCAAAACCGGTGGATTTGGATCAGCCCATTGGCCGTTTGTCCCGCATGGATGAATTGCAGCGCCAACAGATGGCGCAGGCGCAAAAGCGACGTGAGAAGGCCAATCTTCAGAAGGTCCGCTCCGCCCTCGATCGGATTCGCCGCGATAACTACGGGTTCTGTATGGAGTGCGAAATTCCGATCGGATATCCCCGCCTGAAAGCTCAGCCCCACGCCGTATTATGCCGTGATTGTCAGGGCGCCCGAGAAATGTGAAATCTGTTCTGTGACGCCGCAGTGCCGCCATTCGACGGTCATGACGTGTCCTCATCCATCTGATGGAACACTTGAAGACCGACATCTTTTATCCCTGTCGGATCGCCGATTTCTTCCAATGCAATAGTCTGTTCTCCAATGCGAAGTGATTTTTATGAGTCAAGATGCCGATATGAGTCCCGTGGACCACATCAACCAATTGCTCGATACCGTGCCCGCCGATACACCGCGTCACCGAGCTCTGCAATCTGCTCTGGAGTTCAAATCCAGTTGGGTGCGTATGGCCCATCGCCTCAAGACGGTAGAGGAGGGCGAGTTGTGGAGTGATTGGGGCTACAAGAGTCTCAACGCGTATTGCAAAAAAGAGCTCCAACTGAGTCGTGGAGAAATCCGCAAGGGACGCGAGGGCTTTGCCTGGCTGGAGAGTGAAGCGCCGGAGCTGGCCTCTGCGATCACCGACGACGACCCGGACTCAAGCCCCGCGCCTCCAGTGCCCGATATGGAGACGGTCGACCAACTCGCAAAGGGCTATCGCGACGTTCGCGAAGGACGAATTCCCCGAAAGACCTACGAGGATCTAAAGCAGGCCGCCCTCGACGGACAGCGCTCCTCCTATCAGTTGCGCCGCCAGTTCAAAGAGGCCATTCCCGAGGATAAGCGCGAATCCAAGCCGCCGGATCCCGAAAAGCACTTTCGCCGGGCCCTCAAGGCCTTCGAACAGGCACTCGAAGAGCTGGAGCAGATGCAGCAGGGAGATGGCGATACCGATCCAGATCTCATCGGAAGAGTTCGCAAATTACGCGACGAGCTATCCGGATTAATGGATGATGACTGAGTTGGGCAAGCACCTCGTCTACCCCCGTCATATCTGGACTTCGCGCTTACCTCGGTCCGTTCTGTTGGTCGTTCTGTTGGTTCTGTTGGTTCTGTCCTTGATGGTTCTTGATGACGTGATCGCATCATATTCGCTGAAACAATAGAAGTTGATCGTCTTCGGCGAGCACAGAATCCCCGTCCGGTGGCAGGTGAAGCTCATCGCCACGGCGAAAGCCCGCCAGGGCACCGAGCCCCATGGTGATTGTTTCGGTGACGGCGTCGGCAAATGGAATGCCGACAAGCTCGCCGGGAACCGGCGTCTGGCGCAATGCCGAGCCGGCGCCGGTCTCAAAGAGCTCGGTGAACATTTCGGAGAGTCCCAGACTCTGCAGAGATTGGGAGAGCATCACGCCCGAGTATTGGTCGGCCAAGAGCCATTCGTCGACGCCAGCGGTATCGGCGAGTTCCACGTTTCGCTCACTGACGAGCTCGGCGATGATATGAATGGAGTCCGAGAGCTTTCGAATCGTCAGCGCTGTGAGAATCGTCCGAGCATCCAGGGTCTGGGAAGGACCGCCATGGCCCCGGTCGGTAAGTAACACGACGATATTTTCCGACTCCAGCCCCGCTTTACGCAGTGTCTGTGCATCCGTAGAGTCTCCGGAAATATGGGTGATCTGCGGATGTTCAACGACTGGCGGACAACCCCTATCTCTCCGCTCACAGACCACTGTGATGGCGATCGATGGCGATACAGCGAGGATATCGAGGACCATCCTCCGGCCTTGCGGATTCCATCCGCAAATCAAGAGGGACTCCTGCTCTCGGAACAAGGGATCGTCACTCATGATCAACCTCCTCCCACCGCTTCGATGACGATCGCTTTGTCACCGGCGCCGATCACCGGTTCATCGTCGGGGGCCATCTGAAGCTCTTTACCGCGCCGAAGCCCCACCGCCGTAACGCCCTCTGTGCTAAACAGCCGCGATACGGCAACAGAAAACGGCTCATCGATGCAGTCGTCGGGAAATGGTATTTCACCAAACCGAGCCCCGCGGCCGGTGTCAAAGAGGTTTTGATAGACGCGATTGAGTCCCGGAGATTGAACAATCTGCGACATCAAAGCGCCGGTATAATTATGGGTGACCACCACATCTGAAGCTCCCGTGGAGCGGGCGTGCACGACATTATTTTCGTCGAGCAATTCAACGACGACTCTAAGCCCTGGATGCGTGCGGCGAACGGCCAAGCAGATCATCAATGTTCGGGCATCGACATCGGCCTTTACGGCATCCCTGTCTTCCTCGGCGAGAACGACCACCGTGGACGCCCGGTCGAGGTGAGCGGCCTCCAAAACAGCATCCGAGGTAGGGTCGCCGCGCAGATGATGAATCCGCGACTCCTGCGGTATGCCCAGGGTCTGCGCCTCGGTGACAACAACCATATGTTGGGTCGGATATTCGACGCGAAAATCACGGACCAGGCGATGGCCGTTTTCATTCCATCCACAGATCAATATATGTCCGTGAATACCGAGAATATCGAGACCGATCTTTTCTCTTTCTCGCGTTCTGTTCACCAGGGTCGATGCAAATACACCGGTGACCAGACTCCAAAACCCCAGTCCCATCATAACGACGACACTGGCGATGAGCCGCCCTCCCGTTGTCTCGGGCACCATATCCCCATAGCCCACCGTGCTCAGGGTGACGATGCACCACCATAGACCATCGGCCACAGTGTCAAAGCCGGTGCCAGCCCCTCGCTCAAAGACCATTACGCCCACTGTGCCAAAGACCATGGCACTCAAAAAATAGGCCATAATCACAAAATTACCGGCACGGTTTTCCTGTAGATCGAGCCCGAAACTCTCAAAAATGCCGGCGAGCGTCGATCCGGCTCGCATCAAACGCACTGAACGCATCACCCGGATGAGGCGAAAAATCCGAACAGCACGAAAAATTCGAAATAGTCGAAAGACCCGCAATACGGGTAATACGGCGAGCAATTCGATCCAACTATTGCGCACAAAAAACCATTTGCGGCCCTTCGGCGCGATCCACAATTTCGAGAGATATTCGACGAGAAAGATCAGGGTGATGACGCCGTCCGCCCAGAAAAACCAGCCCGTCACCTGTCCGGTCGCCGCTGCGCCGAGCCATCCTACGGGCTCATCGGTCGGGATCGATACCTCGATCATCAGCAACGAAACGGAGATGATGATCAGCGCGAAAATCGCCAATTCCGTATAGGGGTGATACCAAAACTCATAGGCCCGCCGCTTGGACGGGATCTGCTTCAGGGCTTTGATAAACCCGGGGCCCATGTAGTCGGTGGCCCCCTCGCTGCGCACATCCTCGGTGCTGATCGGGGACTGTTCGCCTGAGAGCTGATCATCGGATTGTTCTGGGTCAGTCGAACTCACGAGTGCCATCCATGGCAACGAGGCGACATTGAATGCGTCGGTCGGACGCAAAGTGTAGGTGGCAATAGCAAGGGAACAACTTTTTTCGCTACTCCGAGTCACTGGATCGGCTCACAACCACTTCACTTTGCAACCCGCGACCACTGCTGCCATGGTGTGCACCACCTGAGATATCAAATTTTGTTGCGTTTGCCCGGTCTCCCATTACGTCCAGGGATTCCCGGAAAACGAATCCTCTGGAGATAAAATGCAGCGCTACTTTTTTTCTGCTCTTATTTTGGCATTGGCACTCTTCGCCGGTCCATTGGCCTGCAGCAACGACGATATGTACGTAGAAGGCAACCATGACGCAGATGGCGACGCGGGAATGACTGACAACGACAGTGGCACAGAAATAGATGCCGGGGAAACGGACGCAGCGATCGACGTGAAGAGCATGGAAGAAGACGTCCACCACGACGACTCCACAGAGCGACCCGTCGTTGAAATCAACGTGGGACCGGAATCCCGGACCAACGAGACGAGCGCGGAATTCGCATTCCACTGTGATCATCCACCGAGCTGTGATTTCGAGTGCACCATCAACGGGGCGAGCCCCGAATACTGTGAGTCCCCTACATCCTACGCAGATCTCGACGACGGAACTCATCAATTTGCGGTCGTAGCCACCGTCGACGATGGCACGGAGTCCGACCGGGCGACTTGGAACTGGACCATCGACACAACACCGCCGGAGATCTCGATATTGAGCGCTCCGCCGGCAGCGACGAGCGAGACATCGGCCACATTCGAATTCGAATGCACCGACAAACCCGATTGCACCTTCCAATGTGCGCTCGACGCCGGCGACACAGGGGGAGATATGCAGTGGCAAGAGTGTCTTTCGGGACATACCATCGACGACCTCCCACTCGGCGACCATGAGTTGAATATCCGGGCCACCGACGAGCTGGGCAATCAAGATACGAAGACCGTTGGCTGGACTGTAGTGGCCTTTGATGGATGGGATATCTCGACCGGTATCGACCATAGCTGTGGAGTGCGTGACGACGGGACCCTCTGGTGCTGGGGTCAGGGCAGTCGTGGCCGGCTGGGACTCGTCGACACGGACGGTCGTGAAAAACCGGCCCAGGTAGGCGATGCTCAAAGTTGGAGCCAGGTCTCGGCCGGTGGAAGTTTCACCTGCGCGGTGCGCGATGACAAAACACTGTGGTGCTGGGGGAGAAATAAGGGAGGCCAACTCGGCGTCGGTGATACGGAAGACCGCTACGAGCCAACACAGGCCGGCAGTGACTCCAATTGGAGTTCGGTGACCACCGGCGGCACCCATGCCTGCGGATTGCGCGACGACGGAACCCTCTGGTGCTGGGGCACCGGCCGGCGAGGCCGACTTGGGCTGGGCGATGACGACGACCGCGACAGTCCCGAACAGGTGGGCGGCGATTCCAACTGGAACTCGGTCGTAGCCGGCATGCGCCATAGCTGCGCCATACGCGACGACCACACCCTGTGGTGCTGGGGAAGAGGTACGGGCAATGACGTACCGGGACAGATCGGGGGAGATTCGGATTGGCTGTCTGCATCGGCCAATCGCGGCTATACCTGCGCCGTACGCACGGACCACACCCTCTGGTGTTGGGGCCTCGGCGAGGACGGTCAACTCGGCATTGGCGACACCGACGATCGCGACACCCCCTCACAGCTCGGAAGCGACACCCATTGGAGCTCCGTCAATGCCGGTAGATTTCACGCCTGCGGAGTGCGAGACGATGATACCTTATGGTGCTGGGGCCTCGGCGATGATGGCCGTCTCGGCAACGGTGATACGGACCACCGTCTCACGCCTTCCCAGGTAGATAGTTCCGCAAATTGGGCCCGTGTCGCCGCCGGTGGGGCCCACTCCTGCGGCGTGAGTACCGACAATATTCTGTCCTGCTGGGGAAGCGGCGATGACGGTCGCCTCGGCAGTGGCGATACGGACCGCCGCCTTACACCACACGAAGTGGAGATCGATGCTCCATGATCCAGCATGTCATTCGAACTGCGCGACCGGGAATGACGAACTTCGTTTCCACCTGATATACGACCAAAATCACCTGGGTGTGATTCATCTCCGTCGGTCGAAGGGCCGGAGCAGCAGGGCGAAACCTGACAAGGAGCACGACCGCAGCTGTGGCAGCGCCACCGCCAGGGAGTCGCGACACCGTCAGATTCGGTCT
>SKPJ01000214.1 GCA_007119595.1 Myxococcales bacterium | reverse complement strand
TTATCTTTCCCAAAAGCGAAAAATCCCGCCTACGACGCGATGTCTGACTCTCGGGCGAAAGATCCCGAAGGAATTCCCCCGTCATCGAGATCCCAAACACCGTAGTTCTGGTTATTTTCTGTCGTATCCGACCGGGGGATGATGTCCGTCTCTCGGGCGCACGATCCGAATTCATCGATTCCGGCCCCGAACCCCAACAAAATGGCGAAACTCTAGCGGCGTTACGGATCTTCCGGCTACCATCTAACACTACTTGGTCATTTTTCGCACGAGTGGCTCACAGAGAAGTGACGAAGTAGTGCTAACGCAGTGGAACCGAAGTTATGACTCAACGGGATGGACAGGCTCTATGAAGAAATTCGATACGAATCAAGGGCTGATTGGCGGCACCGAGAAGGTTGAAATCTCGATCGAGGACTACGATCCCAGTTGGCCGGATTGCTTCGAGCATCACGCTCGGTTGATTCGAGACGCGCTGGGAAACGCCGTCATCGAGCTCGAACACATCGGTTCGACCTCGATCACGGGACTCGCCGCCAAGCCCATTATCGACATTTTGCTGGTCGTGGAGGACTCCGGCGACGAGGACTCTTACCTGCCCCGACTGGAGGCTCTCGGGTATGAGTTGAGAGTGCGAGAGCCCGACTTCCATGAACATCGCATGCTCCGTACACCAGAGAAAGACGTACATATTCACGTTTTCTCCCCCGATTCACCCGAGATCGAACGATACCTGATCTTTCGCGACCAGCTTCGGACAAACGACAGCGACCGGGCACGCTACCGCAGAGTCAAACGCGAACTCGCGCGCCAGACCTGGACGAATATGAATGCATACGCCGACGCAAAAGAAGAGGTTATTGAGGACATCATCGCGAGAGCAAGGCGTGAACGCGAGTAAACGGAGGTCAGACGGCAGGATTCGCACCTGGGATCTACGGATTCGAAGTCCACAGGCTGGATGTCATCAGGGCGAAGAATGCCGGGAAATTATCGGTTCGAGCTGATGGGCTGGTTACCGTAGCGGTTACCGCTTGGAAGACGTCTGAGGTGGCAACCGGTCTGTCCGAAGGTGAATTGTCTTCGGATACGGTAGGCCCAATTTCACCTGTGACCAAACCGATCAGATTGTGCTCTGTGTGTCTCCAATCCGCGTGGCTTCGCTCCGAGGTACAGGATGTCATCTGCGGGACGGATGAATGCGGCTTGGGAGGTGTTCGTGCCGGTGTCAACGGGGATCGGGAAACCATCGAGGGGCAAATGAGAAGGTCAGCTTTGCCACATACATCAACAACAACAACGTCAGAGCCGCTGACGGGGATTGCAGGCCGATGACCACCGCACATCCCGCCACGAAGCCCGCTGCTCCCCAGGTCCGATCCAGAGGGGGAGATGCGAACAGATCCACTGCCAGAGACGAGCAGAGGGTTACTGCCATGGTGGCCAGGATGACCAGGTAGGATTCGGGAAAGAGCCACCAGAGTACCAGTGGCTGGATCACATGGATGCCCAAAAAGACCTTACGCAACCGTGGTCGGGCCCCATAATACCGATCGGTACCAGTCGTGATGTTGGCCACCACGCCACCGGCTATATCGGCGCTCAGCACGACCAACAACGCCACCTGCCAGCCGGACAGTCCATCTTGCCAGCCCAGCCAGCCGATGACGGCCGCCATCAGATAGGCCACCGCGTGAGTTACCACCACATCGGGAAGGGTCGACTTCTCTCCGTGCAATATTGTCAGTGCTGCCGGGATCGAAATCGGCTTCGGTTTGGTTTGACTCTTTGGCCTTATTGGCATTCGTTGATCACTTCCCCTCGATAAGCCAGGTCGAAACTGGAAAAAGTCGCATTTACCGGCGCCTCAGGATGGCCAAGCCCAGCAAGGTGATGGCGACCAGCACCAGGCCACCGGTAGGGGTGGTGACGACGGCGGCACATGTGCTCTCTGAGTCGGACCCACCGGAGCTGGGTCCTATGGCGTCATCTTCGTTGATCTCCCATTGCGCGTCGGTTTGTCCGGCGTCGGGGTCAGTGTGCCCGGTGTCCGATGCGGTGTGGCCGGCGTCGGGCTCGGTGTGCCCGGTGTCCGGCGCAATGGTCCCGGCGTCGGGCTCGGTGTGCCCGGTGTCCGGCGCGGTGTGCCCTGCGTCGGCCTCAGTATGTCCTACATCCGGCGCGGTATATCCCGCGTCGGGATCACCGACGTCCTGCTCGTCCGCGCAGAGATCCTCGTATGAGTCGTCGCCCGGGTAGCCACATACGTAGAAACCATCGGGTACGTCGTGGTTTGGTTCATCGCCCAGCTCGCAGCATCCTCGGTAGGCGATCTGGACGTCGGTGCAGGTGTCGATGACGCATTCGTTGAGATAGGTATTTCCGTCGTCACCGCAGACGGGAGAGGGGTCACACGAACAGTCCATGCAGGGAGAGTATCCGGGCTGTATCCAGGCGGCTTCGTCGGCGCTCAATCCGCTCTGGGCGACCCAATCCTCGACCTCCGGACTCTCCATCTCCAGCAGATAGGACAGGTTTTCACGCGCCGAGATCTGCCGGGCTTCCTTCTCCCATCCCGATCGTTTCATCAGATAGCCCACCGCGCAGAATCGATCTTCGCGGTCGATGAATACGGGGTGACGCCAGGGCACGTGGGTATTGTGTGGGAATTCACCAGCCTCTCGGTATTCCCGAAGAATATCGAGGTTACGCTGCCGTTGGGCCTGTAACTTTTGAGAGAGATGGGAGACATCTCGCTCGCGCAGCTCCGTTTCCACCTCCAGAAGGTGTGCTTGAATCCGCTCCCGGTCTTCCACTACGGCCTCCGGTTCTGCCGCCAGAGCCGGGAAGGCAATCGAAACGAGAAGGCTCCATAAGACGATTCCAAACACCCGGTGTGCTGTCATTTTAAACCTCATCAAAAAAAGTCATGTAGATTCATGGTAGCACATTGAAATGCAATTCTCAGGCCACGGTAGATTCTGGGGGCTTTGGTCAGCGGGCATTCGCTGCGATCGCGGCTGATTCATCCGCTGTATCAGGAGATGCACGACCCTCGGCGAATGTCGTCGAGATACCATCGCAGGTCATGGTTTTTTGATGCCAACCGTGAGGATCTGTCAGATCTCTATGGGACAGTCTCGAAAAACCACGTCCCCATGGTGTTGAGCGGGTGCGCAAGTTCCGGTCATTTAACAACGGGCAGTTGAACCATCGTGGTGTTTCGTCAAAGCCGTAGATCGCCTTTCTGAAGTGTCCACAGCCCGCGCCTCGTCGCCTGAGCCGGCGATAATCCCAAACACGCCAAAACCCCGTGTGATTGCGATGATCTCACGAGGCAAAGACATCCAAAAGCGCGCCCGGCGGGATTCGAACCTGCGACCTTCGGATTCGAAGGTCTCAAGGGGGATGTTATCTGGCCTTGTCATAGGCGGAAAATAGCAATCCCCGACGGGTCGATGGTTACCGTTGCGGTGACCGCTTAGAGAACCTCTGAGGTCGTAACCGATCTGTCCGAAGGTCAATCATCGACAGTGCCATTCTCATTTCTGGTCTCGAAGTCAGTCAGATGGGTGGCGATTCCACGCACACTGCGTGTGCCCGTGAAGGGAATTGGCCTCCGAAAGCTACTGTGAAATCTACCGGGGACGGTAAGAGTTGTGGGCGTTAATTACTTGGCGGATCGCCTCCACGACGATTTCCGGTTGTTCGACAGGGATTTGATGGCCGCTGTCCCCGGCGACGACGAGTCGCCCCTGTGAAGAGCGACTGGCGAGGTCATTTTGCAATTGTCGCCAGACCTCTTCGGCTCGTGCGGCAGTCTCCGGATCGAGTCCCTCAAACATGTCTCCAATACCATGTGTGATGACCACGAGCGGGACGTCAGGCATGGGTTCGGCCTCGCGGGCCTGTTTTGCGCTCTCGGTCAGGCGGGCGTTCATCTCGTATGCCGCATCCCAGTGGCTCGGCCGTGATATGAGGGCCCGAAACATGTGGCGCTGCTCATCGGATAATTCCTCCCAATACGGAAGTGGCTTGCTCAGTCCGGTGGCAAGCATGAAGCGCACGACACCTAGACGGGCAGCGATACGCATCGTGGAGAGGGTTCTGCGACCCTGGCCTTCGAATTCGGGAAGTACGGTGTAGAGGTCGGGGTGGGCGGAATCGACCAGCACCATGGCCAGGACATCATCTGGATTGCGGCCGGCGAAGATCTGGGCGTTTTGTCCACCCAGAGAATGTCCGACCAGCACGTAGGGGGCTTCTATCTCTGCACGGTGGAGGAGAATCTCTTGCTGGATTGCGTACTCCCTACTCCGGTGTGGCTGAGACAAGGGAGAACTCCAGCCGGAACCCATTCGGTCGAAGGCGCAGACCCGGGTGTCCGCGGCGATTGCGGGCTGGACTCTATGCCATGACATGTAGTTGCCACCTCCGCCGGCGTCCAACACAACCGTAGGGCTTCCCTTCCCGGTACAATGAATGTGCAGATGTCCCTCCTCGACATCAATCAACTCACCGTGGGGAGACAGACGCCGTTCATCCAAGGCAGTGCCTATCCATTGATAGATGCAGCCACTGCAGGCCAGCACAACGCAGAAAATTCCCATACCAATTGCCAGTCGTGCCAGGATGTTCCTATTTCTCTTCATGTTCATCGACATTCCTTTGCCGGCAGATGCACTACTCCATCGTCAAGATGCATTCTGAGCGCCGACGTCCGCTTCGTCAGGCCCGTGAACAGAGGAACGGGTGAATTCCCGGCGAGTCATCACCAGCGGCAACCCGACCAGAAAGAGTGTCCACAGGTTGACCATCCACACGTTGAACAATGCCCCGTGGATGGTGGACAGCGTGCTGTCGGTGACGAACCAGATCAGTAGGGCCCACAATACAGCGTGCCAGGCCCAGGGCTCCCTGCGGTAAAACGGGCCCCAGACGATCAGAGTTTGCATCAGAAAATAGCCGGCGATGGTACCGCCGAGCAGAGCGAACAGAAAGGTTCTCAACTCGTTTGCGCTTTCGGGCATCGCGCCGTCAAAGAATACCTCTTCGATCCCTGCCGTATGGGGAGCAAAGAGGATGCTGTCGGGAAAGATGGCGATGACAAGTCCGAGCAGCGTCGATGCGACGCTCACCACGAGGAGCCATCTGTGCCAGAATCGGAAGGTCATCGTTTCACCTCAATATCGGATATAAGTGCGTAGTTCGGTGACGAAGTCATGCGCCACAGCCCCCCGAAAGGTTCGGGTTAGCAGCCCGAAAGGCGGCCAGGTTGGTCGCAGGTCTCCGGGGGGCTATAACGTTTATTGTCGGATGTCTTCGCGTCTGCTTCACCCCTTCCACGGGTAGTCGAGGGCGTCACCGGTTTCGAGAAGACTCTTCAGGCTGCTCAAGATCGCTGGCCATCCCTGGCTGATCCCCTGTTGACGAGATGCCTGACCGACAGACGTATATGAGGCTGTGTTGATGGGCCGATGAGGGTCTCTCGGTCGGTTTTGGTTCCCCAGTGCACGAGAGGTGTAGTTATCGCGGCGACTGGTGCCGGAGATACTCACGATGGGATTCATGACAAAACCTGATTCCTGTTGAAAAAGATGAAGTGAATATGTGATCTGTAGGTCTGAAAACTCGGCAATGATTCATGACATATTTGTGAAGTCCGAAGGAGTTGTCCCGTGACACAGCCCGACGAAATTATCAAATTCTGGTTTGGACCAGGAGACGACCCGTATCACGTCGACGGCCAGGTCAGTTCGCGGTGGTTTGCCGGCGGTAAAGAGTTCGATGAAGAAATTCGTCAGCGTTTCGGCGCCGATCTGCATCGGGCGATCTGCGGGGAATACGATGGATGGGCCGAAGACCCTCGGGGCCGGCTGGCGCTTGTCTTGCTCCTCGACCAATTTTCGCGAAATCTGTTCCGCGGCTCCCCGAGAAGCTGGTCCCAGGACCTGGTGGCCCAGCACTTGGTGTTGGAGGCCATGGATGACGGCGTCGACGAAGAGCTTCGGCCTATCGAGCGGACGTTTTTTTATCTGCCCCTCGAGCATGCCGAAGACCTGCAATTGCAGCAGATGTCAGTACGCGCATTCTCACAGCTCGCCGACGAGGTTCCCGATAGTGCGGGAAACTTCCAGGTTGCTCTCGACTACGCACAGCGACATCTTGAGATTATCGAGCGATTTGGGCGATTTCCCCACCGCAACGACGTGATTGGTCGTCCAACCACTGACGAGGAAGCAGAGTTTTTGAAGCAACCGAATTCCTCGTTTTGAGCTACCGCTCAATATATATCGGCGATGCGTAGGGCACCGACATTCCGGGCCCGGATCGGCGCAATCCACCAAAGGGACGATAAATTCAACCCTCAAATTGTATTTTGGACCCTTAAATAG
>SKPJ01000094.1 GCA_007119595.1 Myxococcales bacterium | reverse complement strand
TGGTCGTTGACGTTGAGCACGCCGTCGCCATCGACGTCGAGCATGGGGCAGCCATTTTCACCGGGGAACCCATCGACGTCGGCGGCGATGCCGGGACAGTGATCTTCGGTGTTGGGAACGCCGTCGCCATCGACATCGTAATTGGGGCACCCCGTGGCTTCCTGTTCGGGATCGCCAATGAACACGATTGGCTCGTAGGGACAGTCACTCTCGTGATCCGGAATGCCATCGCCGTCGGAATCCCACATAAAGTCGACGGGGGCGATCTCGATGTCTCGATCGTCGAGGGCACATTCCTCAAAATCAGAGACGCGCCGGGCGATTCGGGCGTTTGCTTCCGCCGAATCGAGGTATCTGCTGGCGCGCATAAAATCCCCTTTGCCTAACTCGTAGAGACCGAATTCCACATGGGCCTGGGCAGTGGCCAGTTCGCGAGGTGCGCAGCGATAGGCGCGATCCTCGATGGAGCGGTTGATACTTTCGATTTCTTCGGCCTGAGCGCGCAACTGGCTGCCCGTCGAGCATGCAGTGACAGTCAAAGTGAACAGTGGCAACCCGATAAGCAGGGCAAGGAGTGGAATGAGATTGCGGGAGTACATCTAAAAACCTCAGGCTCGGATGTCGTCTGTTCGGTCGACCGATTGTCGGCGCACAAGTACATGCCCCCCGGTGTGGGGGGGGTGTGATTCGTATCAGTCGATTTGATTGATTATGTCGAGCTGACGGGACCGGGTGATCTCTCTTCGTGCTGCCTCCAACTCCTCGGTCCACTCGTCGTGTCCGTAGATTGGATGACCTTGCCACGGAGCTTCGTGGGTGTTGTCGATGGATGCATCGGCGGCTCGCCGTGCTTCGCGAGCGTAATCACGGGCCTTTTCGAACTCGGAGTATCCCCATGCGTGCTTGGCCTTTCTCAGATAAAGCTCGGCGCGATAATACTCGTAGGGTGAGTGATCGACGGCGTCGTGGACGCGGGCTCGCTCAAGGGATGTTTCGGCTTCACTGATTCCGGAGGTCGATTGCACCGGACCACAGCCGATCAATAAAGCGACACCCAGTCCTACGAGCAATGCACGAAGGGCACAGGTGCGAATCAAATAAGCAGCGCTGTCGTCGGCGATGTTCATGGCGGGATATGGTCCATAAGTGAGTAGAAACGGCGGGGCCTCCACCGGAGCTGGTATCAGCCGCTCCAATGAAGCCAGACCATGTATACAATACACATAAGCAGGTACCAGAGAGCAGAGATTGGTGTCAAGCAACGGCCCCCTTTCCGGCTGGGCTTTGGAGGGCCGGCAGGATCACGAATCGGGAGCGGTCATGGCGACACCGGTGGCCATGAATTCATAGGTCTGCTGATCGCCCTCGATTTCGAGGTCATCCGGCTCTTCGCCGGTCTGTTCGGTGATGTGGGCGGCGTAGTGCTTGGCCTCTTCTTCGGTGGTCGTCACCTGTTGCAATGAGCCCTCGATGACGGCGTCGGCTCCGCCTCCGTTGCGGGGTAAGAAAAACCCGTAGTCTTTCATCCGAACTCGCACCGTCTTGTCCACCGCCTCGTCATCGAGCGAGGCCCAGCAGCCGCGTTTTTCGCATACATATTCGACGCGGGAGCTGACCTTGACCGACTCCAGTTTTTCTTCGTCATCGTCCTCGAGCTGGGCGATCGCGTCTGCCAGGGGGAGCGGATCTTCTTCGCTTTGGAATGGTTCGCCGAAGTGGCGACTTTCACCCGGGGCGAGATCCTCGGCGAGTTCGTGTTCCTCGTCTTCGCCGTGGTGGTCTGTGTCGTCCGTATCTTCGGTCTCGTCGCCTTCTTCCTCAGCGACGGCCTCCACGGGTTCTTCGTCGGGGCTCGTCGACTCTTCAGGGTCGGAGTCGCAGCCAAAGATGAGAAGGGCAATTGACAGCAAGATGGCGATGCGGCGCATGGACTACTCCACTATTTGGTATCTTAAAGAAACGCGATCTGATGAACCCAAATTAAGGTTGCCAATCCCGAGACTACCATGAGGCCCAGAATTGAAAAGTGAGAATCTCAGACTCTTCCCTTCTTATGGTGCTGTGCCATGGATACCTGAAATCTGGGTTTGGCAGCTTGTTTGGTCGCAGCGGTGCTCTATACTGGCCGCGCGCTCCAACCAGAGGAGATTCAGTGGTGAATAAAACCGGGCAAAATGAGGGGCATCGAGCCATCGCAAGGCAGTGTCGTCATCGTGGCCTACAGGTGGAGCGAGTCGAGCGAAAGGGAACTGTGCTGGTACTGCATCCCGAGCCCGGCACGACGCTGCCCGAAGCATCCGAGTTGACCCAGATCGCCGGGGAAGTTGAGATTCCCGGTATTCGGTATGTCACCGTCGATCTGGCGGCGTTCGCAACGCAGGACCGGTACCAGGGGGAGGTCGGCGATGAATGATCTCGAATCTGCGGCGAAATTGTCGGCCGAGACGCGGCGCAAGATGGATGCCATCGTCGCCGAGATGGAGAGCTTCGATTCCATGGTCGTCGCGTTCAGCGGCGGGGTGGACTCCAGTCTGGTTACCGCATTGGCTGTGCGCGCCCTGGACACCGACGTCAAAGCGGTGACGGCAGTCAGTGAGACCCTGGCCGGGCGGGAGTTGGAAGAAGCCAAAGAGGTGGCCGCCGAACTCGGTGTCGATCATGAGCTGATCGAGTTCAGCGAGTTGGCGGACCAGCGATTTCGAGAAAATACTTCGTCTCGTTGCTTTTTCTGTCAATCCATGCGCTTTGAGGAGATCCGGCAAATCGCCGCCGAACTCGATGTCGCCACCGTCGCCTCCGGCACCAACGCTTCCGATATAGGCGATCATCGGCCAGGATTGGAGGCGATGCGCCGGCAGGGAGTGTATCAGCCGCTTTTGGAGCACGGAGTGACCAAGCAACAGGTGCGCCAGATGGCTCGGGCCATCGACTTGTCGGTATGGGATAAGCCGGCGATGGCCTGTTTGTCGTCGCGCATTCCCCACGGTTTAGAGGTCACCGAACAACGCCTGCGGCGCATCGAGCGCGCCGAGGACGAGCTGTACGAGCTGGGTTTTCATCAATTTCGGGTGCGAGCCCACGGCGATCTGGCCCGAATCGAGATCGCCGCCGCCGAGATGTCTCGAGCGGTGTCGAAACCGATGCTCGCTCAGATATCCCAGAAGGTCGGCGCCACGGGCTTTGAGCAGGTGGTGCTCGACCTGAGTGGATATCGCTCGGGAAGCCTGAATCCGACAGCCAAAGAAGGGGCATAATGAGCGACGAGATCAGACGACTTCTCCGGGCCTTTCGCGACGGCAATGTCGATGAAGAGGAGATCCTCGATCGTTTGGTGCGAAAGCCCTACGAGGATCATCTTCTGGGGCGCTTTGATCATCTCCGCGAGGCGCGCACCGGAATTCCGGAGGCGATCTTGGCGGAGGGCAAAGAGCCGGAGCAGGTGGCAGCGATCTTCGACGAATATCTGCAGCGAGACGAGTTGCTGATCGCCACCCGGGTCACCGATGCCATCATCGACGGACTCGGCGAGCGCATTGAGGTGCTCGACCATTACGAGGCCGCCCGAATCGTGGCCACGGGACGGCCCGACGTAGAGCCCGAGCGTGAGACGGTACTCGTGATCAGCGCCGGTTCGCTCGATCGGGCGGTGGCCGAAGAGGTAGCGGTGACGAGCCGCCTGTTGGGCAATCCCACGGAGCGTCTATTCGACGTGGGGGTTGCCGGACTGGCCCGGCTGGCCGTCGACCTCGGACGGGTCGACGAGGCGGGCATCGTGATCGTCGTAGCCGGCATGGATGGTGCGCTTCCCAGCGTCGTCGGCGGGCTCGCCCCCCAGCCCGTAATCGCCGTTCCGACCAGCGTGGGATACGGAGCCAATTTCCAGGGGCTGGCCCCGTTGCTGACCATGCTCAACGCATGCTCGCCGGGAACGGCGGTGCTCAATATCGACAATGGTTTCGGGGCCGCCGTATTGGCGACCAAGATCAATCAATTCGGGCTGCGAATGGCCGAGAAGAGGGAGTGCCGTGGTGAGCAATGAATCACTTCATATTCACCTCGATCTGGTGGGCGGAATCGCCGGCGATATGTTTTTGGCGGCCGCCATCGACGCCGGGCTGGTGGAGCCGGATCACCTCACCGCTCAACTGCGCAAGGTCGGTCTGGGGCCGGTCGAAGTCGTGGTAGACCGGGTTGTGCGCGGGGCGATCGAGGGGACGAAGGTCGAATTTCGAGGGTGGGACCGGGGTGCCGAAGCGGAGCACCGTCATCTGTCGACCATTCGACGAATGTTGGCCGATAGCGACTTATCGCAGCCCGTAAAAAACCGGGCCACGGCGATGTTCGAGCGGCTCGGCCGCGCCGAGGCAGCGGTTCACGGGATGGAGCTCGATGAAGTCCATTTCCACGAAGTGGGCGCCGTGGATTCGATCCTCGATTTTGTTGGCGTCGCCTGGATTATCGAGGAGTTTGACGACGCCAGTTGGTCCTTCGGCGTCGTCCCCGCCGGTACGGGCACGATCGAGACGGCTCATGGCACGATCCCCGTGCCGGCGCCGGCGACGGCGAAGGTGCTGGAGGGCCTCGAGGTGGAGTACCGCGATGTGGAGTCGGAGTTTGTGACGCCCACGGGGGCCACGATATTGGCGACTGTGGCCGCCCGAAAAGGTCGGCGCAGCGGCAGGATGAAGGCCAGCGGATTCGGTTGTGGAAGTCGGCAGGTCGAAGGGATCTCCAATGTGTTGCGCATGGTGGTGCTCAATGCTTCCGAGCAGTCAGAGTTCTCTGGCGTCGATCGCGACGATGTAGTTCAATTGGTCACCGAGATCGACGACGAGCTTCCGGAGGTGACGGCACATATCGCCGAATTACTGTTGGAACAGGGGGCTCTCGATGTGGTCTGTGAGGCGGTGCAGATGAAAAAGGGCCGTATCGGCCGGCGCCTCAATGTCTTGTGCCGACCACATGACGAGCCGGCGCTGGTTCGGCGGATCTTCGAGGAGACGACGACCTTTGGAATCCGCCGGCTGCCCGTGCAGAGATGGGTGTTGCGTCGCGAATTGGATGCGGTCTCCACGTCCTTTGGCGAGGTGGACGTCAAAGTGGGACGGTGGGGAGACGAGGTTTTAAAGGTCAGTCCCGAATACGATTCCTGTGCCGACGCTGCCGAGCGATCGGGGGTTCCGATTCGCGAGGTCTATAATGAGGTTCTGTCGGCGGCGAGAAATCTATTTGATGATGGATAGTTCGAATCCGATGGCCGATGGACGGCTCAAGGGCGATGGCGATGAAGAAGAAGGTCTACAGATTCATCTTGGAACACGATGAGCGCTGGTCGTTCATTATCTGTTATGTGTCCCTTGCGGTGGTATTGGCGATCGTCATCAATCTGTTTTGGCTCGCCGTTGTGGTCGCCGGACACGGGGTATTCGAGTGGATCAAACAGGGGGCGTTGGTACAGGACCGAATCGCGAAGGCGATGCGCGTATTGTGGGAGCTTAAATTCGACATTGGTCTCGTTTTATTCGGGTTGGCCTTGGAGGTATATATCGGCGTCATTTTGGGGATTGCTGGCCTCGGTGCCACGGCTCGCGCCGGGGTAGAGGCCGGAAGTCGTGCTGCCATGTGGCAAAATGTGCTTCGCGGAACCCTGCTATCCGTCGATGATGCAGCTCAGGTGGCCCGGATGGCCAGCGGTAAAGACGATGGTACGGACGGTGAAATCGATATTTTGGCGGGACCCGACGTCGAGAGCGAGCCTCCCGTAGAAGAGGCGATGAGTTGGAAGGAGCGCTTCGGGCCCTGGGCTGACTCCTGGGTGCTCGGCGATTGGCTCTCGCTGGGGTTTGGTGTGTTGTGCCTTCTGTTGATCTTGGCTGGTCCCTATCTCACACCCCACGATTGGGCGTCCATGATGGCGGCCCTCGGCGAGGAGATGCATCCCTGGCCCACGGACTGATACCTTTTTTGATGAGAGGACGTGGAAGGAGGGGGGGCGGTTCCCTCTTCGCGTGGCCTCGTTCTCACAGAACGAGGCGATAGCCGTGTATCGTCGAGCTTGGACGGCAACGTGAGCGTGGTTCGGGACCGCCGAATCACCGAAAGAATTTGTTTGTCAGTCCACCAGGGTGCAGTTATCGTCGCCACTACAATAGATGATTTTTTCCACGATTCTGGAGAAGTTTTAATGATGACTCGACGTTTCCAGTGGCGATCTGTGTTGTTTGTCGCTATCGCACTGTTGCTGGCACTGTTGCTGATGGGAGGCTGTGGTGACGAAGATGTGTCAGACAACGACTCGCAAGTGGATAACGACTCGCAGGTAGATAACGACTCGCAGGTAGATAACGATTCGCAGGTAGATAACGATTCGCAGGTAGATAACGATTCGCAGGTAG
>SKPJ01000284.1 GCA_007119595.1 Myxococcales bacterium | reverse complement strand
CGGTCTAATAGGCGGGGTCGCTGTCGTCGGTGTACTTCTGATATTGGTGCTCGCCCAGGACGATGCAAGTCCCGCTGAGGAGGCTGTGGAAGAAGATGGGACAACCCATGATTTTGCCGGGCAGCTTGTTGAGGACGAGTCCGAAGCGGCTTCGGCAATGACGGAGGTGGTCACCGAGCCTTCTGGCGCTGTGATTTTGATCGATGATTCATTGATCGGTACCAGTCCAATAGAATTCGATGCCGGTGATGTCACCTATCCGCTGACCGTCCATGCGTCGCTCGACGACGGACGAGAAATGGAAAAACAGGTCGATTCGGCACGGGAGTTCGTGGAGTTGGTCTTCGAGGAACAGCCCGTTGCAGAGCATGCCTCGGATGGGTCAGATGAGCAGGGAAGTCGCGAGGAAAGCCCAGATCCGTCGCCCCCACCGAGGGAGGTCGAACCGGCGCAAGAACCGGAGCCGTCGCCTCCACCGAGACAGGTCGAACCGGCGGAAGAGCCAGATCCAGAGCCAGATCCTCCAGAGGAGGATTCGCCCCAGGACTCCTTCGACAGCTTTATTCCTCTGGACTGATTCATTCTGGTAGACTCCATGCCGTATTATGAACTCCGAAAGACGAGAGAGACAAATAGGATGAGAAAACTGAGTCAGTGGTGGCCGGTCATCGTCGGTGCGTTCGTGTTGTGTTCGCTGCTGATGAGCGCGAGTACGGCAGCGGCCGACGAGCCGACGGCAGAAGAGCGTGAGCGGGCGGCAGCGCATTTTGAGGATGGTGCGGAATATTTTTTCGAGGAGCGATACGGTCGAGCGCTGGTCGAATTTCGGCGGGCATTTCGACTCAATCCACATCCGATGATCGCCTACAATAAGGCGTTGGCCAATCTGCGTCTGGGCAATATCGGCGAAGCGTATCGCCGTGCCGTCGAGGCCTCGGAGATGGGCGGTTTGCCGCCGGATGAAGAGTTGCGCAATAACGCCCGCATTCGCGCCCTGGGAGTTGTGTTGACTGCGGAGCAGGTCGCCGACGATGTCGAATCGGCGATTGTGGATGGGGCTCAACGCGAAGAAATCGAGCGTGCGCAGAGAGAGGAAACCGCGGGGCAAGCAGAGGAGTTGGCTCAACTTGTGGGGCAAAAAAGCGGTGACCTGCTCGCCGAGATCACCGGGGAGGCGCCGCGGGAACCACTGGTTCCGGTACGCCCAACGGACGACGATTCCGGGGGCTTGGGACCGGTCGGGATCACCGGCGTGGTGATGACCTCTGTCGGTGCCGGGTTGCTGGGGGTTGCCGGGGTGACCAATCATCGCCTTGGCGATAAAATCGCAACCTATGAATCGGCCTCCGACCAAGGGGATACAGACGAGTTTTTTCGACTCCGCGAGGATATCGAGAGTAGCCAACGAAACGGGCAAATAGCACTGTACGCCGGGGCGGGCGCTGCCGCAGTCGGTGTGGTGCTGGTGCTCGTCGACGGCCTCTCCGGTTCATCGTCGGAGCGTTCCGGGTTGAGTCTGACACCGAGTACCACGCCGGGAGGTTCCCCTGGTGGTCTTATTCAGCTACATGGGAAATTTTGATGTCCAAAATGAGAAGTAAATTGCCATTTGCCACGAAGCTATTTCTCCAGGGAATTGCTCTCTTCGCTTTGGTCCTGTGGGCTACCGGTTGTGATCTGTATTTCGATGTCGAGTCCGTCGCGGTTCCCGACGACGGCGACGTCCAAGATGCCGACGTAGATGTCCCGGATGACGCTGGCAGTGACACTGCTTCAGAGGATGCCGACGCAGAATCGGAAAGCGATGATGGAGGTGACTGCGAGCCGGAGAGCGATGAAGTGCTGTGCCAAGAGGAGCAACTGGAGTGTGGGGAGCCGTTGTTGATCGATGGTTGCGGCATTGAACAGGCCCGAGATTGCGGTGGATGTGCTTCGGGATACACCTGTGAGGATCACCTCTGTGTGTGTGAGGCAATGTCGGATGAAGAGTTGTGCGAAGATCACGACGCCGACGCCTGCGGCACCCTTATTGCCGTCGATGATTGTGGTGAAGAGCGGACCGTTTCTTGTGGTGAATGCGGTGACGAACTGGAGTGCAGTAACGACAATATTTGTGAACTCTGCGCCGCCGATTGTGAGGGAAGATGTGGCATGGTGCCCGATGGTTGCGGTGGATTTGAAAACTGCGATGAAGCCGATGGGGGGGCGCCCCGTAATGTCGATGAAGGAGAAAGCTGCATCGAATACGAGTGCCAGGAGGGCGATTGCGAGCCGCGTACGGAGAGCGATTGCGAATCCGACGAGTGTGGTCAACTGGAGGACGGCTGTGGTGGGACGGTCAACTGTGGCGACAGTTGCGAGGATGGTTTCGATTGCGAGGAGAATCTATGCGTGTGCCAACCGGAATCGGAGCAGGAATTATGTGATTTCGCCCTCGACGAAGTCGAAGGAGACTACGAATGTGGTCCGATAAACGTCGACGATCGGTGTGGAGAGAATCGAGATATTGTGTGTGGAGAGTGCGCCGAGGGAACGACCTGCCAGGATAATGAGTGCGTCTTTGATCCCGGTATTTGCGATGATCTCGATCTGGAGACCAACTTCGAGCACTGCGGTGCGTGTGCCAATTCGTGTACCACCGCGCAGACCTGCCAAAGTGGTAGCTGTGAGGATTTCGAATGTGTGGAAGATCAGGGACAAAATCCGGGCTCCTGTCATCCCATAGAACAGACCGGATGTGATTTTGATACTGAGCACTGCACGATGACATTGGTATTCAGCGGCGGTACTCCTTCCCATTTTGAGACGACCTGCGAATCGATCGATGAGGCGGGCGATATGGCGGAAGGTGAGAGTTGCAGTTCCGGAAGCGATTGCGCCGAAGGACTGTTTTGCATCGGTTGGGACAGCCCCGATCCACGGGGGCAAATCTGCTCCCGAATGTGCGATCGCCATACGCAAGAGGGGTGTGGAGACGACGAGTTCTGCTCCAACCCCTTCTTTGATGCCGACGATGATGGTCTGGATATCGAAGAAATAGGGTTTTGCTCCACGCGGTGCGCACCGGACCCGCCCGATACCTGCGGGTCCGGGCAGCGATGCACGGCGCATCCGGGCTTTCCGCAAGCCATGTGCACTCCGAATTTCTACTGTTTGAGCAACGGCGGATCGGCGGGCAAATCAGAAGGGTCGGAGTGCAATCGGGCCGAATTACACCTCGATGGCTGCCCCGCGGGATTGACCTGCGCACCCGTCGAGGAGGTGGGGGAAGAATTTGAAGATCGCTGCGTGGAGCCCTGTCAGAAGAACAGCGATTGCGAGGATGGCAATTGCCTCAACGCCCCGGCGCCATGGGATGCAATTCGGTACTGCGATATCGATTGACAGTGCACCAGGCCAATCAGATGAGGTGCTCGTGACGCCCGACGATTTGTGAGACATCCGGGCTAGAATACCTGCGCCAACGCCTGGCTGATCTTGTCGAGGACTTCGTCGATGAGTGCGTCGTCGTGGGCGGTGGACAAAAAGCCCGCTTCAAATTGGCTCGGTGCCAGATACACGCCACGGCGGAGCAGGGCGTGGAAAAATTGATTGAAGCGCTCGATATCGCAGGCCTTGACGTCGTCGTGGTCGACGGGTGCATCAGGAGTAAAGAAAAGGGAGAACATCGAGCCCACACGGTGGGTGCTCAGGGGATAGCTGCTGTCGCGGATAATCGACTTTATGCCTTCCTCGAGCCGGTTTCCCGTGGCTTCCAGATCGTCGTAGACTTCGGGGGTGAGAAGTTTCAGGGTTTCGATACCCGCTGTGACGGCGATGGGGTTTCCGGAGAGAGTGCCGGCTTGATAGACCGGTCCGTCGGGCGAGACGTGACGCATCAATTCTTCTTTTCCGGCATAGGCGGCCAGGGGAAATCCACCACCGACGACTTTGCCGAAGGTATAGAGATCGGGAGTGACACCGAAACGCTCCGCCGCGCCACCATGGCTTACTCGAAAACCGGTCATGACCTCATCGAAGATCAAGACTACGCTTCGGTCGTCGCAGAGTTGGCGCAATTTTTTGAGAAAATCGTTTTGCGGTGGAAGGCAACCGGTATTGCCGCAGACGGGCTCCAAGATGACGGCGGCCACCTCTGCAGTATTGTGATCGAGGAGTTCGCGCACCGAGTCGATATCGTTGAATCGGGCCAATAGGGTATCCTGGGCCGTGCCCTTGGTGACACCCGGTGAGTCCGGGACCCCGAGTGTGGTCGCACCGCTTCCGGCGGCGATGAGAAAGGAGTCGGAGTGGCCGTGATAGCAGCCCTCGAACTTGATGATCTTGTCCCGGCCCGTGGCCCCGCGAGCGACACGGATGGCGGTCATGCAGGCTTCGGTTCCACTGCAGACGAGGCGAACCACGTCGGCGCCGGGAGCGCGATCGACGATCTCTTCTGCGAGTTCGATCTCCAACTGGGTGGGAGCTCCAAAAGAGGAGCCCCGGGCCATCGCTTGCTGGCACGCTTCGACAACCCGTGGGTGGGCGTGACCGACGATGGCGGGGCCCCAGGTGAGCACGAAGTCGATATATGAATTTCCATCGGCGTCGGTGACGTGGGCGCCCCGTGCGCTTTCGATAAATGGTGGGCTACCACCGACGGAGGTGAAGGCCCGGACTGGCGAATTGACCCCGCCGGGAATGGTCTTTCGGGCGCGCTCGAGTAGCTTTTCACTTTGTTCAAACATGGGGCGCTCCTCTTGAATATTGGGATCATGTTTTTATGCGAGGCAGTGGCTGGTTACGCAGTCTTAGGGCCAGCCGTCAGTTGGTCATCGAGATAGTCGGCGACGAATCGCTCCAGCAGATCAATCCACTTGGGATGTTCGTTGAGACATGGAACGAGGCGGTAGTCCGTGCCGCCGGCGGCCAGAAAATCCTCGCGACCTTCCATGCCCAGTTCCTCGATGGTCTCCAGACAATCGGCGACGAAGGCCGGCGAGATGATGACGAGCCGTTTTTTGTTCTGCGTCGGCAGTCGCTCCAACACCTTGTCCGTAAATGGTTTCAGCCACGGGTCGCTGCCGAGTCGCGACTGAAAGGAGATGGAGTAGTCCTCTTCGGAGAGTCCAGCCCGTTCGACAAAAGCCCAGGTCGTCGCAAAGCATTGGTGGCGGTAGCAGAAGGCGTGGGCGGGGCTCTTTTGCTGGCAGCAATCGTCGCTCCGGAGACAATAGCAGCCGGAGGGGTCGGTGGCCTCAACGTGGTGCTCCGGGATGCCATGATAACTAAATAACAGATGATCGAAGTCGTCCTCCATATGGGGTTCGGCGACGGCGACCAGTGCTTCGATATAGTCCGGGTCATCATAAAATGGAGGCTGGACCACCAGGCGCGTCGAGGGAGCGATGTCGGCGACGATCTGTTGTGCGTGAGCTACGGCCGTTTCATAGCTCGACATCGCGTAATGAGGATAGAGGGGAATCACGAAGATCTCGTCGACTCCACGTGCCAACAAGGCCTCAATACCGGACTGAGTGCTTGGATTTCCGTAGCGCATTCCGACTTCCACGGGCAAATCAATGCGTTCGTCTAGCAATTGTCGAACGCGGGCGGTGATGACGAGCAAGGGAGAGCCCTCGTCGGTCCACACTTTTTCGTAGGCCTCGGCGGATTTGGAAGCCCGAAAGGGAGCGATGATCCCCTCGACGAGCAGCTTTCGTTTGATCACCGGATAGTCGATCACACGCGGATCGTTTAAAAATTGGCGCAGATATTTATATACATCGAGAGGAGCGGTGGAATCGGGGGATCCGAGGTTGAGTAGCAATACACCTTTGGTCATGACTGGTCGGTCGTCCGTGAAAGAAAGTTGGCTTATGGATTGGGCACTGTTTAGGCATCGAGGTGGGAGGCGATGTCGCGGGCGAAATAGGTCAAGATGAGATCGGCGCCGGCTCGTTTCATGGACAATAATTTTTCGTGGGCGATTCCCATTTCGTCGACCCATCCATTGGCGGCGGCGGCTTTGACCAATGAGTATTCGCCGGAGACATTATAACACGCAAGCGGAACGTCGAAGCGCTGGCGAATATCGCTGATCACGTCCAAATAGGACAGGGCTGGTTTGACCATTAACAGGTCTGCTCCCTCCTCGACGTCGAGGCGGGCTTCGACGCGGGCCTCTCGCCGATTGGCGGGGTCCATCTGGTAGGTCTTTCGATCGCCGAATTGCGGCGATGACTCCACGGCGTCGCGGAAGGGGCCGTAAAACGCCGATGAGTATTTGACGGCGTAGCTCATGATCGGGAGATCCTGTCGCCCTTCTTCGTCGAGTGCAGCGCGCATGGCGCCGATCATGCCGTCGATCATTCCCGAGGGAGCGAGCATGTCAGAACCGGCCCGGGCATGAGACACAGCTTGTTTTT
>SKPJ01000410.1 GCA_007119595.1 Myxococcales bacterium | reverse complement strand
TCGGGCTCGTCGGAGTTGTCGGGCTCGTCGGAGTTGTCGGGCTCGTCGGAATTTGGCGAATCCTGCTGCTGATTCGGATCTTGTGGCTCCACGGGATCGTCATCGCCACAGGCGACGCCCAATAGAACGACGGCTGCGGCGATTGCTGAGATGCGTACGAGCTGGTTCATGACTCTAAACCACCTATGTAAACCAGTGTTGCGATGAAAACCGGAGAATTCGGCAAAGCCAAAACTCCACGTGTTGAAATAATACGGGTTTAGTCACTGTGAAGGACGACTTCGGGCAATGGTTCGAGGGTGTGTTCGTCACAGGCGTTATCGCCGAGTTCGTTTGGCTCTTCTTCGACATCGAAATTGCCGAAGGTCACGGGGTCTTCGTTTTCGTCGACATTGCCGGCAAAGCAATTGATTCGCTCTTCGAGATCTTTGTCTTCATTGTAGATTCCATCCCAGATGATATCCGGAAGCGGCGCGTCGAAGCCCGTCAAGGTGGTGGCCAAGAAGTCGGGGTCGTCGCCGCTGTCGACGATGATATTTGAATGGACGTTGATTTGTTCCGCATAGGGATAATACTCGTCATCGTCGTAGCCCTGGGGAATTGTTTCATAACTGACGACGCCGACGCCGATGGAGTCGTGGTTGGTGATCTCATTGTCAAAGATCTCCGTCTCCTGCACTGCGATGACGAGAATCCCGGAGCCCGAGGGCACGAGGGCTACGATGGCGCTGGGGTCGGCGAAGTTTTCGCGGTTGTTGTCGTAGACTTCGTTGTTGAAGACACGGGTTTTCTCACCTTCTTTTCGCTGCAATTCCGGCAGATTGAAGATCAGAATGCCACCGGTATTGTCGTAGGCCTCGTTTTCGTACACGTCGATATAAGTGGAGTTTTCGACCTCGATGCCGGCGACGTTTCCGTGGGCGACGTTGTGGCGAATGATGCCGTACTCCGACTGCCCCAGGTAGATGCCCGCATCGGAGGAGCCGTAGACCCTGGTATTTTCGATGAGAATATTGCGGGAGTTGACCGGATACAGGCCGTAGGCCCCGTTTTCCTGCCGTGGTTCGCCGGACCATTCGACGACAATATCATCGAATACGACGCCGTCGGCGCTTCGAACTTCGATGCCGTTGCCAGGCGTATCGAGGACGGTCAGCGATCGGATTTCGAAGTTGTCTGCGCCCTCGACGTGGATACAATTGCCACCGGTAGCCTGTTCCGAGAAGTCGAGGATGACTCCCTCAGCACTTTCTCCGCGGATTTCGACATCGGAGACCGTCAGCGAGAGCTGATCATTGAAGTGGTAGGTGCCGTTATTGAAACAGATGACATCGCCCTCTTGGGCCTCGATAAATACTTCCAATACGGCTTGATGGGTGCTCGCCGCGTCTTCAGCGGGCTCGACAGCAACCGTACAGTCGTCGTGGAAGGGCTCCGGTGATTGATCTTGATTGGGATCTTGATTCGGGTCCTGATTGGGATCTTGATTGGGATCCTGATTGGGATCCTGATTGGGATCCTGATTGGGGTCCTGATTGGGATCCTGGTTGGGATCTTGATTGGGGTCCTGATTGGGATCTTGATTGGTGCTTTGATTGGCGGATTGGTTGTCCATCTCGCCGTTGTCGTCGTCATCACCGCAGGCGGCGATGAAGCAACTCAGGACCAAGACGATGAATAACTTGTTGAACAGCGAACTTCTCATGAAAGACTCCGGGGACGAGACCGTGGATGTCGCGGCGAAAGTAAAATTTTGATCCATTCAATTGCGAATCATTGTACAACTTCGTGGCTGGCGGTCAAAAGATCGATATTTCGCCTCATCTCTGGACCTCGACGGGCTTGACCGCCCTGTCGCGATCCATTACTTACAGACGCCTAGTGGTGCCCGACAGAAGTCTTAAACCATTCTTCGCCGGTCCTGAACGACGATCTCTTTGCCGTCTATGTTCGACGATGCACATGCATCGCCTCACTTCGACGGCTTCGACCTCGTCACCCAGTCCTCGCCGAATAAGGCTCAGGACTTCCGCCGAACACCACTAATGGGGCCGTAGCTCAGCTGGGAGAGCGCTAGAATCGCACTCTAGAGGTCGTGGGTTCGATCCCCATCGGCTCCATTTGAAGATCCCCGCGTCACCACTCGGTGACGCGGGGTTTTTGTTTTTCTTGGGAGGCCGAAAAGACCCAAGTGGTTTTGGTGGTCCCAAGTCAGGTCCCACATCAGCTTCTCGAAGCACTGTGTTTTTCATAGACTGCACCGACCGCAAGTTGTGGACGACCCATTTCACCGCGAGTTCTCCTTCGTGACCCAATCGATCACCATAGGCCCGTTCGTGCTGGGTGACCTTATTGGCGCCGGCGGTATGGGGCGGGTCTTCCGGGCTCGGGTCAGTGGTAGCGACCGGGATGTGGCCCTCAAGGTCATCGGTGATGTCGGCGACATCCATGCGCAGCGGGAACGCTTTCAGCGCGAGGTGCAGGCCCACGCAAGACTCGTCCATCCCGGGGTCGTCCAATTGTTGGACTATGGTGAGATCGACGAAGAGGCAGCTCGAGCATCGGAGGGCGAGTTGGTCTGTGGCAGCCCCTTTGTGGCGATGGAACTGAGCGAACAGGGTACGATCGAAGACCTTCAGCCCGTCGACGATTGGGCGGCCGTCAGAGCGATCCTGCTTCAGGTATTGGACGCGTTGGCTTTTGCGCATGCGCGGGGAGTCTTTCACCGAGACCTAAAGCCCGCAAATATCCTCCGTTTTCTCGCCGACGATGGCGAGGAGCGCTTTAAATTGATGGATTTCGGCATTGCCCACGCCCGGGGTACCGAAGATCTTCGCGAGGAGCAGAGCCTCGCCGAATTCTCCGGTACTCCGTATTATATGGCGCCCGAGCAGGTGCGCAGTCGATGGCGAGACTACGGACCTCACACCGATATCTATTCCGTGGGCTGTATTGGCTACGAGCTGGTCTGTGGGAGACCGCCCTTTCGGGGAGATAATGCCATCGCTGTGGCCCTGGACCAATGCACGGCGGACCGTCCGCCATTGGAGCCACTTTTCGCGGTGCCCGACGAGCTGGAGGCGTGGATTCACCGGGCGATGGCGGTCAATCCGGCAATCCGCTTTCAACGTGCGGCAGCCGCCGCCTGGCATTTGCCCGGGCCTGGGCCGACAGCTCGCTTGGCCGCCTTATCAGAGAAGAGATCAGAAGAAATGGGTCTCGCTCCCACATGTCTGCAGACCCTCCGGTGGTGCCTTGGCGAAGGATGCAACGATTCCGCCGACGCGGATGAACTCACCGCCTCGGGCAATCAAGCAGCGATACAGCGCACTATCCGCGACGACGCCCAGGCAATGCCCTTTCCCACCACCTGGCGTACCGATGACGAGCCCTCCCCGCTGACCATCGGCACCGCTGGGCTCGGGCTTTTCGGAGTGCGTGACATTCCCTTTGTGGACCGCGACGAGCAGCGCGACCAGTTGTGGGCGCTTCTCGACGAGGTCCACCGCGATGAGACCTTTCGTGTCGCCTTGATCGTCGGGGAGCCCGGAGTGGGGAAGAGTCGGCTCGCCCGGTGGTCGGTTACGCGGGCCCACGAGGTGGGATGCGTGGTCACTCCCCGGATGCTCAACTCCCCGAGCGGCGAGGGTGTCGCAGACGGGTTTCCCGGCATCCTGCGGCGTATCTTTCATGCCTGGAAGCTGCCTCGCCTCCAACTCTACGAACGGCTCGTCGAACACCTGCCATTATTGGGTGATCCCGTCATCGACGACCACGACGCACGGGCGCTAACCGAGCTTATTCAGCCGGTCAAAGGTCGAGGTGAGGTCGCGGAAGAGCCCGTATTTCGTTTCGAGGAGCGCCGTCAGAAGATGGACGTTCTCACCCGTCTGTTGAGCCGATTTTCCCTGTTTCGACCACCTGTGATGTGGTTCGATGATCTTCAGTGGGGAACGCTTCCACGGGACTGGATTGAATATGTTCTGGGGCAGGGAGAGCAAGCACCGCCGGGGCTGATCATTGCCACGTTGCGCCGCGACTATCTGGCCGATCGTCCCGAGCTTCGCCGATGGTTGCGGGATGTCGAGACAAGCTCGATGGTCCGACGAATTGATCTCGAGCCATTGGAGGAGAAATTCCACGGTGCACTGGTTCATTCGATGCTTCCCCTGGAGCCCGAACTGGCCCATCGGGTGGTCGCCCATACCGAGGGGAACCCACTTTTCGCCCACCAATTGCTCGACCAATGGGTCGGCGCGGATTGTCTACGTGAGAGTGACGACGGACTGTGTCTCGACGACGCTGCCTCCATCTCGGTCCCCGATGAGCTCCACCAGCTCTGGTCCGATCGCATCAAGCGGCTGGCGGACCATTACGGTGAAGACCACCGCGACGGGGTCCTGATCGCCATTGAACTCGCCGCTGCGCTGGGGCGCAACGTAAGCTCCGACGAATGGGACGACCTCTGTCGACGCCGCGGTCTGGAGCGACCGTCCTCCCTGGCCGACGATTTAATGAGCCGGGGGCTGGCCACGCAGGTTGATCGGGATTGGGCTTTCGCCCATGGATTGCTCGTGGAGAGCATCGAACGGATCTCCGAGTCCGCCGATCGCCTGGCCGATCATCACCGACTTTGCGCTGAGATGCTGGAGGCGCGCTACAGGGAGCGTCGCTCCGATATTGCCCGCCGTCTGGCTCGCCACTGGCGCTTTGCCGGGGAACCTGAGCACGCTCTCGAGCCTCTGCTCGAGCGCGCGGAGGCTCATTTTCGCCACGGGGAGTTGGATCTGCGCAGGGAGCTGCTCCGGCTTCGCGAAGAGTTGCTCGATGAAATGGGTGCCGATGAGTCGGATCGCCGCCGCCTGGAGAACGAACTACATTTGGCCCACTGCACCTTTTCTGCGGGTCGACGAGACGAGGCCATAGACAAAGCCACAGACGTGTTGGAGCGCTGCCGACGGGCCGGCCACCGCCGGCTCTTGGTAGAGGCGTCGATTCGTCTATCTAGATTTCTTCGCCACACGGGAAGCATCAACGACAGTGAACGGCGATTGCTCGCTGCCCACGATGAGCTCTGCGAAGGCGACGATCCCTTTCTGCGCGCCGAGTGGAGCTTTGCCATGGCCTGGGCCCTGCAGGAGAGCGGAGACCGAGAGAGGGTGCGCGAATTGTTGCATCGGGCGCGGGCGCTGTACCGAGTGTGCGGGCGAACCTACGATCGCCTGTGGGCCGAGATTTCGCTTGCCTGGAACGATCTCCGATTTGGCCGCCACGAAGAGGCCGAGGCGTGTTTTAAAGCCGTGGAAAGGGCCGCCGATGAGGACGGGTTTGCCCGCCTCTGCAATGAGAGCCGAAATGGGCTCGCCGAGGTGGCACGGCTAAAGGGTGATTTGGAGCAAGCGCGCCGGCTCTACGAGATCTGCCTGGCCGAGGAGCAGCGCTTCGGCGAGGTGCTCGGCGAGAGTTACTGTCTCTTTAATCTGGGTATGGTCGACGTCGTGCAGCGACGCTTTGAAGACCTACAGGCCCGCATTGCGGTCATGACCCAACTGGGCGCCGAGGAATCCTACGTATTATGTCTGCAGATCGCATATGCCGCAGGAGTCGGCAACTGGGATGGGCTCGCTCGCCATTTCACCCGTTTTCATCGGGAGATTCATTCGGACAAGCGCATCAGCGACGACTTTCCCTGGTTGCTCGAATTGGTCGCTCAATTCTGTGAAGATGCCGGCCAATCCGCTCACGCCGCAACACTCCGCGCCGCCGTCGACGAGATGAAACGTCGGCTGGGTTTTTCGTGAGTGCAGTGGTCGTGACGAAATCGTCGCTCACACCAGATCTGCACCGTTGTCGGGGTGTAGATTCCGGCGGTCACAATCGCCAACAGGGGGTCGACCACGGTGTGTTCACTCTCAATTCGATGGACCCCGGTGGGGCAAACGGCGTCGAGAGAAATTTCATCGGAAAGTTTCGCCAAGCCGTAGATGATATGGTGGTGAGATCGATCATGATTCGGCATCGGCGACCTCTGGCGCTTCATCGAGACTCGTGATCTCCTCATCCCGTGGGGGAGGTGGCAAACGCGCTGTTAAGCGTTCGTCGGAGAAGGCAGCGGGCAAGCGTTGTGCTCGGTAGCTTCATCGTTGCCCCCTCACAACTCGCTTTGCTCGCGGAGACCCTCACCGGGGGAGCAGACCTTGAGATGTGGATGACGGTACGGGGGATTCGGAGCAACAACTACCGATCACCGTGGATCACACCCTGAGTGACACGCATTGTTGGGCGATGTGGATTTTGCAGATCGTGGAGGGTTTAAACGCCTCATCACTTAACTGAAACATACGTCTCGGCGGCTGAACGCACCATCTTTCGGTCGCCCCTCGCTTGAAGTAGTGTTACTACACCTGCACT
>SKPJ01000608.1 GCA_007119595.1 Myxococcales bacterium | reverse complement strand
TTCCAGGTGCAGTTGCGAAAGCTCGGATTTTGAGCGAGGACCATGCCGTAATGATATCCCTTGGCGAAGTCTCGGTAGGGGATCTGTTGGCCCTCGAGATATTCTTCGAAATGGTCGCGGCAGGCGGCCTCATAACGCCCGAAGGGTTCAGGAAGCCGAGCCCGGGATTCACCATGAGCGCGACGGCTTAGGCCGGTGGCGTCGCCGCTTTCATGTTCGCCGACGAAGCGCTCGGAATCGGCTCTCTGAAACTCCTTTCGCATGTACTCCGGGCGATGAAAGCCGCTCTCGTCGATCACCTCCCGATCTTCGGCGAGTTCCTCGTCGGTTTTGTGGAATCGCAGCCGCTGAGGCTGCTTCGACGACGGCATCTGTCGGAGCTCGAAGCGCTCCATAATGGAGTAGATCTCGTCTGTGCGGGCGTCGTCGGTCAAGACCATAACCAGCATGGCTCCACGCTGGATGGCGTCCGCAAAATAGGCGGCCTCCTCGCTGGCTAGACCGAGTTGAACCAGGTCGTCGGCGCTCAATTTGTCGGTGGCGCTCAATTGCGTGGATTCCCTGTCGATGACGACCGTTTCAAAGCCGTGATCTTGGAGGGCGTCGCGAAGCGGTCCTGCATCCTGGGATGGGTCGAATAGTGCGGTGACGCGAAGCATCATGGAGTTCTCCTGAGAGGGCTGGGTACAACCTTCCAACTCGGCTCAAAATCTTTGCACCATTTTTCGAGCACCAATCCTCCCGGACTATTTTTTCCGGGTGTCTAAACCCACGCGCAGGCATGCCTTGTGCCCGTGGAGTTCAATGCCGCATGGCCGAAATGATTCGATTGCGTATCGTCTGGTTGCTCTCCGGGACCATGGCTGGAATAGTCGGCGTGCCGAATACCGAAACTATGAAATTTGGAGAGAATATGTACCGACGATGCACGCGATTTTTGGTTCCCATTTGGGTCGGGACGCTGCTGCTGATGGCACCGGGGTGTGATTCTGGCGAGCCAGATGGTGGAGAGGATGGCAACGAGGCGGTCGAGAGCGCTTCCGTTGGGGAGCAAGAGGAGGCATCAGGAGGTGTTGCGAGCGAGGAGACGGCACAGAATGAGGAGTTCCAACCGGTGGAGCAAGCCTGGTGGACGCAGGAGACCATCGGAGAATTACAAATCACCCTTCGCGATGAGGAAGTCATTGACGTGCTCGGCGAGCCCACCGAATCTACACCGCCGACTCGTCGAGCCGTCGACGGGTTTTACGTCAATCAATGGCAATACCCGGATCGAGGAATCACCATCGAATTGGGAGCTTCGGAAAAGATGGAACTCCGGTCGGTGATTTCCATCGAGATAAAAGAACCGGCCGATCTGGAGACGGAGCGCGGGATCGGATTGGGTTCATCGCGTGAGGAGGTGGAAGCCCAATACGGAGATGAAATCGACGAGGAGATGAGTGATGACGGGGAAATCGTGGCCGGATCGATCTATGGGGGCATCATCTTCAAGTTGGAAGACGACGTGGTCCGCGAGATTTTCGTCGGTGCCACTGCGGAGTAGGGGCGATGTATAGGACGGTCAGCGGACCCACCAGATGGCGTCGTTATTTGCCGGTAGCCGGCGGGTTTCGACGTGGGTGAATCCGTGTTCGTCGGCGATCTGGTCGACCTCCTCGAAGAGGCGAAGACCGCTTTTGGGGTCGCGGCGTTGGAGAAATCCGTCGAAGCGCTCGTTGGACAACTCCAACGGGCGGTCGCGAAAGCGATAGGGACCGTATAAAAATATCGGTGATCCCGGCTCCAACAGCTTCTGAGCGTGGTGAAAGAGCTGCTTCGTGGCCTCGAAGGGGGCGATGTGGATGACGTTGATGGCCACCACCATATCGGCCCCTTCGACGGGTGCAGATTCATCGAATAGGTCGAAGCAAAGGGGGGGTAGAAGATTGTCGAGATCGGCTTCGCGGCGCCAGGCTTTAATGCTCTCAAGCCGTCCCGGTCGATTGGTCGGTTGCCATAAAATGCGCGGAAAACGGCGGGCGAAGGCCACGCCGTGTTGTCCCGTGCCGCTTCCCACCTCCAATACAGTCACTTCCTCGCCATCGGGGAGTACTTTTTGGAGTACGTCGCCGATGGGTTCTCGGTTGCGCTCACAGGCCTTTGAAAATTGTTTCATGAGCTTGTCTGGGGAGCGAGGTTTTTTGTCACGAGGTTTCGACAGCCGTTGCTTGCTGAGATTCTGTGGCGCCCCGGCCATCGGCGATCATCTCCACAATCGCCGGTTTTTCGTAGGCACCGGCCAGTGTCGCGACATCTTGACCGTCTTCGTTTTTAATCGATGGATCGGCGCCGGCGGAGAGCAATATTTCAGCGATCGCCTGGTGGCCGAAACGTGCCGCGTCGTGAAGAGCGGTGTCGCCGTTTTTATCCTGGACGTCTAGATCGAGGCCGCATTCGTGAACCAGGTAGCAGACGGCTCCCTCGTGGCCCCAGAAGGCAGCCTTGTGCAGTGCATTGCGACCGGAGTGTTCTTCGATGCCGTGGACGTCGGCGTCGTCGGCGATCCGCTTCATATAGCCCACGCTTCCGTGCATGGCGAATTCTCGAAATTCAGCGCTGGTGTCGTCGTTATCGGTGCTTTCTTCGGCGTCGGTGGATTCTTCGGCGTGGGGATCGCAGGAGTCCGGGCATCCCAGCGCCATCAGACGGGCGTAGGCGTCGGCAAAGTCGTCGAAAAAGGCATCTTCATCGCGGGCGTAGAGCTCGGCATAGGGCCGAAATTCGTCGTCCTCGATGAGTGCCATATCGGTGGGCAGCATCACCAGGGTTTCGGTCTCCACGTCGGTATACTGGAATTCACCGTCCCAGTCGCGCTCCTTCCACTCCAGGTCCACCAGGTTTTTGAAGTAGGAGTTGTCGAATTCCAGGCTATTATGGGTCCACGGTCCGTCGTATCCGCTGCGGACTTCGTGGCATCGCCCGACGGTGTGACCTCCGCTTAAGGCGACGATGTCGCGGTCGTCGAACCCCATGCGATAAAAGACGTCGCGCAAGTGATCGGCGCCCTGTGCGGCGTCGGGAATTCGACCATTTTCAGGGCATCGCGAGCCGTCTTCGTCGTCGGTGCGGCCAAATCGGTGGGGTACCTCGGGGCCTCCCATGAATTCGACGGCCAGACAGCCCGCCAGGGTCCAGATATCGGCCTCCGAGAGTTCCGGATGGCGGTCTTTTACCTCACGCAGCATGTCGCGCACGATGATCAATCCCTCATTGGCCTCGTCGGAGATCTCGGGCTCAAAGCGCATCGTTGCTCCGTCGCTTCCGCCGGAGCCGTCACTTTTGTCGTAGGTCCCCGATGCGTGCCAGGCAACCCGCATGGCGATCGGACAGGCAAATGCCTTCTGATTGACCAGAGCGGTGCGAATTTCGCTTTTGAGGGCTTCCATATAAATCTTGGAGTCATACATCGTGTTCGTGCTCCTTCGTTGAGGGAGTACCGCAGGGAGTGTCGCCAGGTGATGACCGTTGATATCGGCTCTCCGGCGCCTTTACGTCAAGGCTCTCCTGCAGGAGCGCAGGGCATTATCGCGCACTGTGCTGCCGAATCGCATCGCTTGCACCCCGTTCGACGAAGAATTACGCTCGGTCCAGGTAATTCTCACCGGTAGGACTCTTCCACCATTTATTGCAGTCGGCTCTTTGCCGACAGGCCGCTATATGACTCGATTCACAGTATTAATTTACCTATTGGGGATGGTTTTCGCCACGACGGGCTGCAGCAATCCGGACCCGGAGATCATCGGCGAGTGCGATCACTTTAGTGAGTGCGACGACGGGCAGCAGTGCATCGACAGCATGTGTCAAAGCCCGGACGCGCCGTCCTCCAATGATGAGGACGGGAAATCCAATACAGGGGCTCCCGATTCGGGCATTGCGGACACAAATATGCCGCCGCCGGATACCGACACGGTGCCCGACGACGATACGGGCGGTGAAGATTCGTCATACGAAGGTGTCGATTGCCGCGTCGAGCCCTGCGAAGAGGGGCTTTTATGCGATGAAAACACCGGCCATTGCGAGGAATGCATCATCGACGAGCAATGCCAGGAACACGCGGTGTGCAATCACCAGACGAATCGATGCTCCTGCGTCATTGGCTATCAATATTGTGACGGTGAGTGCATCTCATTGGACTCGGTGGACAGTTGCGGAAGCGAATGCGTGCCCTGTCCTGAGGTAAATAATGGCGCTGCGGTTTGCATCGAGCGTCAATGCGGCGCCGAGTGCGACGACGGATTTTATTATTGCGATGAGGACTGCACTGCCGAGCCGGGACATTGCGTCGAGTGCATCGAGGATGAGCACTGCACGTCGCTGGATGCTCCTGTCTGCGATGGCGGAAGTTGTGCGCCCTGCACCGAGTCTGCGCACTGCGCTGACACCGATGAGGCGTTTCCGGTCTGCATTGTGGAGTCCGGAGATTGTGTGGAGTGCACGATGGAGGAGTTTGAGGCCTGCGGCGCAAAATCTTGTCATCCCCAAGAGTTCGAATGCACAAATACCCTGCGCTACAGCGTCACAACCTGCAGGCCCTGTCTCTCCGACGTCGAATGTGCCGCCGATCATCACTGCGTTCCCATGGAATTTGACGGCCAACCGCGGGAGTCGGCCTATTGTCTTAAGCTCGCCAGTGCCGACTGTGAATTTCCCTTTGAGACTCTGAGCATCAAGGAGAGTGTCTCCGGCGCCGAGATGGAGATCTATTGCGGCGTCAACGAAGATGTCACCACCTGCGAAGCGGTTCATGACTATGGTTTTGGTTGCAGCAGCGACGATGATTGCGGTGATCCCGATCTCGATGATGGGGTCTGCAGTAATATCGAATTTGAGCCTATGCTCCGATGTTCGTATTACTGCGAACCGCCGGTCGATGAGACGGCGCCCAACGAGTGTCCCGAGTTCTTCGGGTGCGGACAATCCACCGGCGGCTACTGCGGTGGGGACTGACGTGATGACGCTCGTACTCCACTGCCACCGCCGAATCGCCGCGTTTTATATGATGACACTGACCTGCGTCTTGATGTGGGGATGTTCCTCTGCGTCCAGTGACCAATGCTCGGTGACCGAGGATTGCTTCAACCAGGAAATCTGTGTCGATGGCACCTGTCAGCTCGTCGACGATGCCGATGACGATACGGAAGACGACACCAACCAGGATGCCGACGATAATTCCAATCGTGATTCCGATGACGATCCCGATGATCTCGTCAATCAAAATCAAAACGATCCGTTGGACTGCATCGAGCATGTGGGGATCTGTGGCGATCGGTATTGCCATCCCGAGCTTCGTCGATGTGTCGACTGTGTGCGCAACGATCACTGCGGCGAAGCATTGGAGTGCGACGATGAGTCATGGAGCTGTGAGTGCCCCTCGGGAACCCACGATTGTCATGGCCAATGTGTAGCCGACGACGATCCGGCTCATTGCGGACAGCGCTGTGATCCCTGTCCGGACGAAGCGGGAGCCGAACCGATTTGCGTCGATGGAGAATGTGCTCTGGAATGCGAACCGGGCTTTGAGACCTGTTCCGGTCCGGGCTGCGAGTTTCACTGTCTGGAATGCGAAGCCGATACCGATTGCACCGACCCCGAACGCTCACGATGCTATGAGGGACGCTGCCAGGGCTGTGCCACCTCCGATGATTGCGCCCACAACGAGGACAGGCCGGTCTGCGATCGCGACTCGGGTACTTGCATTCAATGCAATGTGGAAGAGCCCGGCTACTGTGGTGGAAACTCGTGCAACCCGGCCACCAATGAGTGCACGGATACCACGGTGCAAAGTCTCGGTGTTTGCGAGCGCTGCGTGGCCGATTCGGAGTGTCGCGACACACAGCGCTGTGTGCCCATGTACTTTGCCGGGCAACCGCTGCCCGATGGATATTGCATGTATAGAGAGGACGTCACCGACTGTTTGAGTCCTCACCACATTTACATCGAGCGGATCAGCCTTTCCGGTGTTCCCACTGCGCGGTATTGCGGCATCCGAGAGGAAAAAGTGAGCTGCGATGCACTGGATTCTTATTTCGATCCCTGTGAGGAAGACGAGGACTGCGGCGCCGATGGTTATGGCGACGGGATCTGCATGTCGATAGAGACCGGTACCACGAACGTGCGATGTTCTCATGCCTGCACCGAATCTGAAGATTGCCCCCCGGGCGCGTGGTGTCTCGGTGGATATTGCATGGAGCAGTGAGAGGTCTTGATGCCGGAGAGTCGAATAGTGATGCGTGTGTTGACTTTGATTTTGTTGTCCTTTGCGCTTGTATTTGCTGTGGCATGCAGCAGTCCAGAGCCGGAGATCCTCGGTGAGTGCGATCACTCCAGCGAATGCGAGGACGGACAGCAGTGCATCGATAGCATGTGTCACACCCCGGGAGATCTGTCCT
>SKPJ01000489.1 GCA_007119595.1 Myxococcales bacterium | reverse complement strand
GGGCCAGATGTTGGCTCGAACCGAGTGCAGGCGTAGCAACGCTACTTCAAGCGAGGATCGGCCGAAAGATGGCTCAATCAGCCGGCGAGACGTTGTTTCAGTTAAATGTTCTTCCGTTTAGATGTGCCCTAAAATTTTTGGCTCAGGCCCCGAGTTGGCTGGGGCGACCTGCGAGACCGATTTCGTAGCGCAGCGCGAGATATTCGTCGGAATGGGCGAGGTGAACCAGGTCCTCGATGGTCTCCTGATTGCGAAGCCGCTGCTGGGTTGCGTTCTCCTCGAGGGAGAGATTCCAGCCCGACAGTCGGAGCATTGCGCTCGCCGCGGCCGCCAGATCGCCGCTGAGCAATAGGCCTGCTCGTGCGGCGAATGTTTCAAGCCGTCGGCCCCAGGCTTCGCAATGGCAGCCATCGAGATCTCGTTCGCAGGCCTCGATCGCTTTGACGAGGGTATGCCTCGACTTGAGATAAAAGGGGCTCGATACCTTCTCCGACATCTCTTGGCTGGCCAGATCGATGCGTTCCGAAAACCCGGCCCCACTGTGGCGATACAACACCCCTTCGATGAGATGCCACACCTGGCGCCCGTCGAGCGCCATCAATGCCGGAAGCTCACTCCAGGCAAGCGCAGCACAATAACCGGCCACAAATCGAGACTCCGCATCGCTCAGGCGCTCCAACAGCGCCTGATTGAGCCACACGACGGGTGTTCCCGATGAAAATACGAGGGGATGATCGGGACCGCACTCTCCGACATAGAGCTTGAATTTCGTCACCCCGAAGGCCAGAAGAGCTGCCCGAATATCGCCGTAAAACGAATACTCGGCATCGCTCTTAACCCGCTGGCCGTTGAGCGCTTTTTTCTGGGGAAGTGCTTCGCCAAACACCTTGCGGACCAGCGGGATCGCCGCCCGGAGCACTTCGAATACACCGTTTTCCAAGGGCTTGGGCATCAAATTTTTCTCCACCAGCCCTTGCTGCAATGAGCGCGTTGGGTAATCCTTTCCACTGGCGCTGGACTCATCGGTCTGACAACCGAGCATCCGAAGCGTCTGGCGGCTGATTCGCAGCCGATCATGGGCATTGGCCCGCTCAAAGAGCGTCTCCATGCCCCGGTAGTTGGCCGGTTCAAAGGGTTCCTTGACGATCAGACTTCGAAACGCCTCCATCGCTCTGGGCTCGCGACCGGCCATCCGGGCCAGACAAACGGCCCGGCGACGCTCGAAGTACACCCGCCGCTCGTGATCGTCATCGATCAACTTCAAGACGCGCTCAAAGAGCCGAAAAGCCTCCTCGGCGTGTCCCAATTCCTCGTCGGCGGCCTCCGCCGAACGGGCGAGCAGCCGCACCTTATTTTCATCGGCCGTGGCACTCGCCAGAGCTCCCAACTGCTCGATGCAATCCGCGGTTTCACCAGATTCTGCAGCGAGATCAATCAGGGTGTCCAGATCGGGGCGAGATCCCGGAAACGCCCGTACAATTCGCCACTGCCGGCTATAGGCCCCGCGCAGATCGGAGAGTTGTTCGCGGTGTACATCCACCAGCCGGCGCCAGTCGTCGAGTTCGTCGTTGCGCACCTGAAAATGCAGGACCTCTTCAAAGATCTCGACGGCGCGTCGACCATTGCCCGAGTCAGCGTGGGCTCGGGCCAGCATACGGCGTACCCTGCGCATTCCCTCGACGTCATCGTAACTCTCCGCGAGGTGTTCGAGACAATCGATAGCCGCCGTCCGCTGCTCTAGGTCCTGCGAATCCAGCAACAATTCGGCCAGCCAGACTCCGGACTGCACGCGCTGCGGTGACGTGGCATTTGTCGACATGCTCAACTTCTCGAAGTGTTTTTTCTGAAAACGCAATGCATCGGTGTCCTCGCCATACTCCAGAGCCAGAGTGACGATTCGGCGCAAGAATTTGGGCTTCTCCGACAGTTGCCAGCAGTGCACCAATGCGTCACGGGCGCCCTCGTAGTCACCGATCTTTTTGCGCAACAGATCGCCCAACTCTTCGAAGAGCTCCAATCGCTTGCCGCGATCATTTTCCGGACGGGCGACCTGAGCCTCCAGACAGCGGCGAAGCAATCCCCACCTATCTGTCTCACGCAGCGCTTCGTAGAGGCGATCGATGTGCGATGGAGCTACCTCCGGAATTTCGACGGGCTCGTCCTCATCGATGGGCAGTCCGTCATCGATGGCCAATTCCGGGAAAACAATCCCACAAGCCAGGCGGTAGAAGTCGTCTTCCTCGGGTAAATCGTGGCGTGTGGCATAGCGGGCCAATTCCAGGCGCCGGGCGGCCACGGTCGCCTGTGGAAGGGCTTCCAACTCGCGCACCGTCCACTGCACATAAGAGGATTGATCTCCGTAGCGTCGAGCCTGCAATGCTCGCAGGCGAAGCCGCCGTCGGTCCTGTAATTCATCGTCATCCCCGGTGTGCAACTGTGCCCCCTCCACAATCGCCACGAGATCGCTGCTCAACTCACAGGACTCACCGAAGATCCCGGCGACCTTGGGCGACGTTTCGCCGGCGAACCATTGCCTGGCGGCGTCCGGCAGACTCGACGCTGCGTCGGCGACCAGTGCAGTCTCTGATTCGTCGGTGCTCAAGCGATCAAAGGTGATGATCTGCTGCCACGGATGATGGGGCACGGCTTTGCGAGCCCCCAGCAACTGCTGCCTTTCACCGGCAACCGCCATTGCCAGGCGCGACACGATCTGATTCTCCAAACTCGTCGCCGAGCCATGAGCGCGAAATGCTCGACTCGCCTCGGGGCTTCCCTCCGAGCGCTCGCGCAATCGAGCAAGGATCATAAAATAGCGATCGCGGATCTCCTCACCGGTCACGTGCATCAACCGGTCCTCTAGCTCATCGGCCACTTCTGAGGCCGTCACATCGGCGTCGGGCCAGGTCCGTGCGACACCGACCAGCCAATGAAGATTGGTCGGCGCACACTGCAGCGCTGACAAATACCTGCGGTAGGCACGCTCCGGGCGATCCGTTCGCCACTCCGCCAACATCGCTAATTCCCCCTGCAATGCGGCGAATTCCTCGGAGCCGGGATTGTGCTGAAGGCGCGCATTCAACAACTCTTCGAGGGCGCTCCAATGACCCTCGGCGCGATACAGACGAGAAAGTGCCGCGAATACGTGACCATCACCGGGATTGATCGACCACAACTCCTCGTAGATTGCGATAGCGTCGTCGCGACGCTCAAGACGTGTCTCAAAGATCTCGGCGAGGGCACCGAGCTGGCGGGTCGCTTTTCTTGGATCGCTGACCAACTTCAGCTCCCGCCCCGTCATCTCGACGATATCCGCCCATCGTCCGCCCCGTTGATAAATGCGGCCCAATGCCTCCAGCGCCGGAAGATAATCTGGAATCACCTCCAGGGTTCGGCGATAATAGCGCTCCGCCGTCTCTATATCTTCCAGTCGTTGCTCGGCGATCTCCGCATTTCGCAACCAGATGGAGGCGATTTCCTCGGGATCATCGATGAGTTCGATCTCCGCCGTATTGAGGTCGATCAAGTCCTGCCAGCGGTGCGTTTTAGCGTATAATCTTCCCAACGCGGTATAGGCGCGGGGACTGCCGGGCGTGAGATCGAGAATTTCCTTCCAGGCCCCAATGGCCACCTCGTAATTCTCGAGCTGGTCCTCAGCAACCTCGGCGACCTTATCCAACAGATATGATTTTTGACGACGGCTGGGGGCGGAATCGACCATTCGCAAAAACAGGTCTGCAAGGCGCGTCCAACGCCCGAGGCGACCCAATATTCGGGCGCTACTTTTGAGGGCTGGGAGGTAGTTGGGACGTTCCTCGAGGACCACCAGATAATTTTCCAGCGCTCGCTCGTCGCGCTGCAGGCGATGCTCGTAGAGTTCAGCGAGTTGAAAATGACGGCGCCATCCACCGGAACCGCTCCCGACGGTGGCGATCTCTCGTTCGTACAACTCGGCGAGGGCCTTCCAATTTTCGCGCCGGGTATACAATCGTCCCAGTGCGCGAAGAGCCGGCACATGTCGAGAGTCGTAATGGAGTGCTTCGCGGTAGACCTCGGCGGCCGCCTCCTCCAATTCGGCCTCCACCTCATAGAGGCGACCCAAGCGGGTCAACGTATTGACTCTCTCCTCCACCGATAATGGTCCCTCCAATCGTCGATTGAGCACGTCGATCAAGTCCGCGCCTCTCGCCCGCGCCCCGTCGGCTCCCGCAGCCTCCAAAAAGGTCTCGTGAAGTCGCAGCAGGGTCCAATCATCGCGATCGGTTGTCGCTTCTTTCAATACGTCGCGTCCCGTCGCCGCGTTGCCTCCCTGTGTTTCGTGGAGCATCACCAGCGGAATGGCGTGCTCCCGCAGGCGACACCGATCACCGGCGATGGATCGAAGCACGGCGAAGGCTCGCGACCTGTCTCCGGACTCGAAACACAGGCTCACGAGCAGATCGTCAAGATCGCCTGGGAGGGCTCCCCGCTTGGCCAATTCATCGAGTCGTTGCTGAGCCTCGTGATGCCTGCCGTACACATGCATCCACACGGCTCGCCGGGCTTCCAATTCCTGACGGAGATCGACGTTGAGCTCGGGCATATTGATCGCCCTTTTCAATGACTCGAACGCCGCCTCCGTATCACCCGATTCCAGGGCCGCATCGCAACCCAATTGCATCGCCCAAACCGCCGCGAAGGGATCGATGCAGGGCTGCTGCGATAGTCCCCGCACCGCTTTTTGACAACGACGCCGGATCAGATGCGGCTCATCGCCGCTATTCCAGGCGAAATACGCCTCCTCCAACCCGGCATACACTCGCCCCCAATTGGGGGCATCCGCCAACTCCGGAGCTTGTCGCAGTGCTCGTCGCAACAGCTCTTGCCCTTCGACACCGCGAAGAATTCTGCGCTCGATACTCGCCGAATCCCAGTTCCATTGTCCTCCTCGTTGTTCAAAGTCGCGAAGATAACCGTAGGCCTCCTCGAATTCGCCGAGAACCTCGTAGGCCCTTGCAGCGTCGATGAAACGCCGGGGCTGCTCGTCGCCGTGCAGCCGAAAATCCCGGAGCATGGCCGCCGAAAACGCATGAACGACGTCGCGGCGAAGCGCCAAGGTCTCCGCAGGTCGATAAGCGGCCCGGCGGCTCGTTGCGATCTGAGACGTATCCCCTGCTTCCGGCTTCAAGTTGACCTCGGCGGGCGCACCACCGACGAATCGGGCCGTTCTTCGGCCCCCGTCATTGGAATTGGACTTTGCCCGGGCGAATACATCGGAAATGCTTTGAGCCATCCTTAGCTCCTCAAACCTCGCGAGACGGGCGCCGTCCGTGGCACCCGAGCTCTCGCATTCTTATGGAACGAAAACTTCGTTGCCTCAGGGTATCGCTCCCAGCGAGGAGTGCAAAAAATTCCCTGACCTCAGTTCAGCCCTACGCCCCCACCGAGTCTTGTGGACTCTGCTCCCCCTGGGGGTCGGGCTCGTCGTCCCCATCGACCTCCACCGCCTCCTCTGGAGCTGCAGTTGTTCCCGGAACTGGAGGCAGTGGATGACCCATCCGCTGCCCGGCGCGTTCCTCGTATTGATCGAGCATCGTTCCGTAGCTCTCGAGCATCTGCCGCATTTCACTTTGGAAGCGGACCCTCTGCTGCTGCAATTCAAACATCTCACCGCGCAACTCCGAGACCTTTGCCTCAGCCTTGGCCAACATGCGCTCCGCCTTTAGCTCTGTGTCAGCCAACACCAACTCCGCATCTCTGTCGGCCTGGTGGCGAATCTCTTCGGCGACCTGACGAGCCGTCTCCAGCGCCTGGACCAAACTCTTTTCACGCCGTCGATACTCGCGCAGCTCCCGCGTTTGTTCATCGTACTCCTCTTTGATGCGGCGAAACTCCTGTTGAACTTCTGTCCACTCCCGAGCCAGTCCATCGAGAAATTCATGGACCTGGTCGGGATCATAACCTCGAAACCGAGACTGAAACGTCTGATTGGCTATATCTTCCGCGCTGAACTTAAACATCTACTACCTCTCCGTGGTCTACTTCGTGTTCGCTTCCCTGCGACCGATGCGACGTCGATTTATCGACGATTGGCTGCCATCAATTCCTCAGATAGGTCCCTCCTCGTCCAGCCGTCGACTGGAGACTTCCTCCGACAATTCGATACTGCGCGTTGCGGCGGCCTCGACGGCGCGAATCAATGCATGGCGAAATCCGTGCTCTTCCAGTGCTACCAACGCCGCAATTGTGGTTCCCCCGGGACTGGCGACCTCGTCTTTTAAATCGGCGGTGTGTTCATAGCTTCGGTGCTCTACCAATTTGGCGGCTCCCTCGATGACTCCTGTGGCCAATTGCACGGCTGTGTCGCGGTCGAGTCCCATCAACACTCCGCCGTCGGCGAGGGCCTCGATCGCTGTAAAGATATAGGCGGGACCACTTCCGCTGATGGCTGTCAGTCCGTCGAAGTCACTCTCCTTGTGAATGCGTACCACCGTCCCCACCGCTTCGAACAATGCTTCCACGGCCGCGATATCGACGGTGCCATCACCCATCACACCGGTGACTCCGGCACCGACGAGTGCCGGCGTATTCGGCATGGCCCGCACGATTCCTGGAAATGGACCCGATCCCCGCCGCAGCGATGCCACGTTGACTCCGGCAGCAATGGAGATCACCGTATCTTCGTCGCTGAATTCTTCGTCTCGGCGTGGCTGAAGAACACTCTGGACGTCGCCGGGCTTGACGGCGATGACGTATAACCGCATGCGACGCACCGGTTGGTTGTCTTCGTCGAGTTCCACCTCCGGAATCGCCTCTCGGGCATTGAGCTCATCGGCCAACAATTGCGCCCGCTCTTCGACAGCATCGAGACAGACCAAGCTCCGCGGATTGAGCAATGCGCTGTTGACCCATCGGCGGGCCAGTGCCGTGCCCATCTTCCCGCATCCAATGAGCACCACCAGATAGTCTTTTAAGCGCCGATCAAACTCACCTTCCTCTGTATTTTCCGAAATTTCTTCACTCATCGTAGTCCCGTTGGCCAAATAAGGCGGTTCCGACGCGAACGATCGTCGCTCCCTCCTCGATCGCTACTTCAAAGTCGTTGCTCATTCCCATCGATAATTCCTCAAGCCCCTCTCGATACGCCGGGTGATGGGCCTCCACGTATCTCTGCAATCGCTTCAGCGTCTGGCGTAATACCTTAAAATGCCTCCGATTGTCCTCTGGATCATCGCTGTAGGGAGGCATCCCCATGAGCCCGCAGACATTGAGCTTTTCATAGCTCGCGGCAAGATCCATCAATGCCTCGATCTCGTCGGAGGGAACACCGCCCTTTGATTTTTGCATCCCCAGATTGACCTGCAGGAGCACCCTCATCGGATCCTCGCTTCGCCGATGCAACGCCTTCAAGACGCTCCGCCGATCCACCGAATGCACAAGGGCCACCCGATCGGCGACGAATTTCGCCTTATTGGACTGCAATCGACCTACAAAATGCCACTCGATATCATCGGGCAACACTTTCTGCTTTTCCTCCCATTCCTGTACGTAGGACTCTCCAAAGCGGCGCAACCCGGCGTCATAAAGTGTCTCAATGGCCTCCACCGGATGGGTCTTACTCACCGCTACCAGTTGTACCGGCCGGTCTCCATCGCGCCCCCCAGAGGCGACCTCGATCCTCGATCGGATGTCCTCCAACCGGCTCTGAAGCCTTTCGGGAGAGTATTTTTCGTCATCGCTCAATCTATGCTCCTCCGACATCACCAAAGATCAAAAGAAAGCTCAAAAGGGATAGGACTCCAGACCCGACAACTCCTGCAGCGTCTCCACGACCTCACAAACCGGAAGACCGACGACACAATAAAACGAGCCCTCCACGCGCCGTACCAAAACGCTGCCCACATCTTGGATCCCGTAACTGCCGGCCTTATCCATCGGTTCCCCGGATGCCACATATCGATCGATCATTTCGTCGTCGAGTTCTCGAAGCCAGACAGATGCTCGGACATCTCGGACGACCTTCTTGCGTTTCGCTTCGCCTCCCGCCGGTGCCCGCCAAAGCCAGCAAAACGCCGTGATCACAACGTGTTTTTCCCCGGACAAGCGGTGAAGCATCGAACGTGCCTCTGCGGGATCGGCCGGCTTTTCCAGAACATCGTGCTCATGGACGACGATCGTATCCGCCGATAAGATCCATCCTGGAAGCGTCGGCTCATCTACCAGCTTCGCCGCTACATCGGCTGCTTTCTCCGCCGCCAATCTACGTGCATAACTGACAGGATCTTCATCGCTGGCGCGCTGCTCCTCGACGGAACTAATATATACCAACGGCTCAAAGCCGATTCGCCGACACAATTGGAGACGCCGCGGCGAACCGCTTGCCAGAATAAGTGCTGGTTGATCTGGATGAAGTGCTTTCATTTACCTGCTCGAGTGCTCGTGTTTGTATAGCGTCGTTGACGGTAGGTGCCGAATTACAGAGTGTCAAAATTTCCACCGCCTCAGATCGGGACCCACAGATGAGTGAGTATCAAAACCCAACCCCCACCGTCGACGTGCTCATCGCAATCGATGGACGACTGGTCTGGATCTACCGCAAGAATCAGCCGCGCGGATGGGCATTACCCGGTGGGTTTGTCGATCGCGGGGAAAGCGTCGAGGCTGCCGCCCGACGCGAGGCCCTCGAGGAAACCGGCCTACATGTAGAACTTCAAGAACTTCTTTATGTTTATTCGCATCCCAATCGAGATCCACGACAGCACAATCTATCCGTCGTCTTCACCGCCACCGCCGAGGGACGCCCAAGCGCGGGTGATGACGCCCGGCGCGCCGAACTCTTCGAGCTCGATAATCCCCCCTCCCCCATTGTATTCGACCACCGCGAAATCTTTGACGACTTCCTCGCGTTCGTACACACGGGGCAGCGTCCAACTCCGATGACATATGCCGAGCGACATGAAGTATCACTTTAAAAACAACCGAAGCATCACATCGGGATTGGCGGCCGTTTTTCTGTGTTGTCTTCTCGCTCCCATTGTCCTCCAAACCGCTGCTGCAGTTGCTGACGAGGGGGTCGAGGACAGTGAACCCGACACCATTCGTTTTCAGGACTCCGTCGAATTCGATCCCGAGTCGCCTCCCGTCGAGGTGAACGTCTATCGCAACATCGCAGACACCCGACGCATCTGGCATGTCGCCGTCACCTCGGCTGCCGATCCCGATACGGCAATCTGCTTCAGCACATTTCCACTGGAGGCCGGAGAGGATTTCTACGATTACGAATTTCAATACGTGGAAACCGAAGAGGGCAAACAACTCGCCCTTCTCGAGGTGAGCCCGAGGCGTGGCGAGGGTCCTCTCGATCCTCCTACCTACCAATTGGCGTTTCTCCTCACTCCTCAGGACACACAGTCAGGTTGGACATGCAATAATATCGGTCGCGGACAGCATACCGAACTCGACGGCGGTCCAAATCTGGCATTGGAAGAGATCGATGGTGAAGCCAAACTGACGCGCTATGACGTCGCCCGGCAGATCAGTTTCTGCGGTCTTCGCTCCGACGAGGAGGAAAGCTTTGAGGCCTTCGACATCGCAACGGGCCGCTTTCTTCCGGGGGCACAGATCGATATCGACGAAGAAGGCGCTGGGCAACTCAGCGCAGAACTCCCCGATGTGCCCATCATCCCGCCACTGACCGAGGGATTTTATGCCTGGCTGACGGCGTCGAGTGATATTCGAGGTGCTCCCGCGGGTGCCACCGTACCCCGTCCCAGGATGTTGGGTAACTTAGACTTTAGTTCGGTGTGGATCGAGGGCGAGCCGCGGCTCGGAACCGGCGAATATGTCACCGCAGCAATCAACACCGCCGCTCATCTTCGGGGCCTGCGAGTCTTTCCCGGCCACGGCGCGTCACCTGAGGCGTTTGAGGCCTACGCCCGGCCCACCCGCCTGCTCATCGGGCTCAGTGATGGGTATCGATACATCGTCGACCTTCCGGAGCTCAGCTACGAGGACCTCATCGACGGCCAGGGGTTATACGTCGAGCTGCCCGAGCCGGTGATCACTCGCTGCGTCTCGGTGATGATACTGGAGGCCACATCCGGCGAAGGGCACCCCACAGGCCGTGACATCGCTCACTCGGTGGCCATCGCCGAAATCACGCCCTTTACCGTACTCGACGCAGACTCGGAGCAGGAAACGGCATCTCGGATCGTCACCGAGTTGGGTCGCGAGCCATCGCAACAGCGTCGGGACCAAATCGCTCAACTGGGCAGCCTGATCCCCTTTCCAATGCTCCAAGCCATCTCCGGAGTTCTCCGCGAATCCGATGAAATCACTCGACGACGTGTCGTACCCTTTCTGGGAACCGTTCATCACGATGACGCCCTACCTATATTATCGCAGCACTTTCTTCGTATCTCACCTCAAGATGCCGATTATTTGCGCACCAAACGAGCCATCGCCGCCCACCGCTCCCATGCAGCACCGACACTGTTAGAGATCTTGCAACAGCTCGATATCGACGACCGCAAATACGTCGACACCGTGCGCTCCATCGGACGTATCGGCACCAACGAGCACCTCCGACAATTGATCTTTGAACTCGGTGAGGGCGGTGAGTTTCTTCGTCGGGAGCGTATTCGCGCCATCTCCCGCGGGGGAGTTGAACTCGTTCCCCCCCTGCTTTCATTCGCCGGCGATCGGGTCGATTCCGATGCCGGACTCGACGCCTTGACCACTCTGGTGATGATCGGACAACGGCAACTTCAAGACGAACCCACCGAACTCGATGACGCCGAGATCCTCGGCGATATCTATCGTGGAAGTGAATCGAGGGCACATCGAATCCGTGTCATCGAGGGGATCGGTTATTTCTCCTTCCACAACTCCGATGAGCTCCTCGGTGATGAGATTTTGGTCGACGATCCCGATCCATTGATCCGCAAATTTGCAGCTGAGGCACTGCAAAGGCATGCCGGAACCACGGCGCGACAAGCACTTGAGTCGGCTCTCAGCGATACCTCGCCCGACGTGCGAATCGCCGCCATCCGATCTTTGAACCGTCGCAGCGATGCCGAAGAGGCCCGCGAGGCGGTCATCGAATACGCCGTCGTCGAGACCTGGCCTGCCGGAATCCACAACGCCATGAACGTACTGGCTCGCTCTCCTCATCCAGAGGCCCAGCAGACCGTTTCTAAGGTCATCCATCGCGACCTCAGTGCCCCGGTGACCCGTACCGCCCTGCGCGCTCTGCGCCGCAACCACAAAGCCCTGCCCTTTGATGAAATCGAGTCCTTATTCGCCGTCGATGACGCTCCAGCTTCGGTGCTGATGCAGCTCGTCCACATGCTCGGCATCTCATCGTATGACGACGCCATTCCACTGCTCATCTCCATCGCCGATAGGGACTATGCTCCGCTGCAGAACCGATCCGACGAACAACTGCGGGCCTTGTCACGCCGTGCATATCTCGCCCTCGGCACATCCCGGCGTGACGACGCGCGCAAATTCCTTTTGGCTGCTACCGTCGATGACGAACGCCCGAACGAGGATCGCTCCTTTGCACTCCATGGACTCGGATTCTTCAACGACCGATCCCTGATCGATGAATTACGAGAATTGAGTCCACAAATTCCTCGGGAACTCCGCCCCCGGTTGAGCGAGACGCTCGACATGATCCAAAACCGGCTCGCCGTCGACGAGGCTGAAGATGAGCTTCATCGAATCCTCGAGACCATCGAAGAACTCGACGACCATGAATTCGACGACGACGATGGAATCGAGCCGCCGATCGACGTCGACCCGCCCCGCAGCCACTGATCCGGCGCCACTTGTCGGTGGCCATTCAGCGTTCCCTTTCATTGCCTTCCATCCCAATTCATATGAGTTTGCTAGGACTTTGTTGATCAATCCCCACTAGATCGCTATGAATAAACGACGCTCGCTTTGTGTTTTGCACATCTGAGGGCGCTATTCATCACAGAAAACACCGGGCCTCGCAGGGGTACATCTCCCGCGGCGGGGCGAAATTGAGAGTTTAGGAGTCAACAGTGGCAAGCTTCAGCGAACTCATTGAGCGCGTAAAAAACAATATTGTCGAAACCGACCCCGATACGGTGCGCGAACTACAGGTCAGCAACCCGACAACCCGAATCATCGATGTGCGAGAGCGCGACGAATTCGTGGAGGGGCATATTGAGGGCGCCGAATTCATCCCTCGTGGCCTTTTGGATCTGAAGATCGAAAATACGATCCCCGACAAAGACCAACCCATCGTGCTGTATTGTGCCGGCGGTACGCGCTCGGCATTGGCTGCTAAAACGCTCTCCGAACTAGGCTACAACGACGTCAAGTCCATGGCTGGAGGATTCACCGCCTGGAAGCGTTCGGGCCACCCGGTTCACATTCCGAAAACCCTCAATCAGGAGCAACTCAACCGATACAGCCGCCATCTTCTGATCCCGGAAGTCGGGGAAAAAGGACAATCGAAGCTGTTGGATGCCAAGGTCCTGATGCTCGGTGCCGGCGGACTCGGAAGTCCAGCCGCCATGTATCTCGCCGCAGCGGGTGTCGGAAAAATTGGAATCATCGACAGCGATGTCGTCGATCGATCCAATCTGCAGCGCCAGATTCTCCACACCGACGATCGCGTCGGCGAGCCCAAGGTCGATTCCGCGGAAAAGACCATCAACGCCCTCAATCCGGACGTAGAAGTCGTCAAATACCAGCAATGGCTCACCAGTGACAACGTCCTCGATATTTTCGAGGACTGGGACGTGGTCGTCGACGGTGGCGACAACTTCGCCACCCGCTACCTGATCAATGACGCCTGCGTGCACCTCGGAATCCCCAACGTTCACGGCTCGGTATTTCGATTCGAAGGCCAGGTCACCAGCTTCATCGCCGGCGATGGCCCCTGTTATCGATGTCTGTATCCAGAACCACCACCACCGGAATTAGCCCCGAGTTGCCAGGAGGCCGGCGTACTCGGCGTACTGCCGGGTATCATTGGCCTATTGCAGGCCATCGAGGTCATCAAAATCGTCGCCGACATCGGTGAGCCTCTCAACGGTCGGCTACTGACCTTCGACGGCCTCAAAAGCGAGTTTCGCCAACTCCGCCTTCGACGCGATCCGGCCTGCGAGGTATGCGCCGAAGATGCGACATTCAATGGATTTATCGATTACGAGGTCTTTTGCAGCGTCGGATAGCGATTTCAAAGCTAGAAAACCAAAGGGCCGAAGCTTTACTCTGCTCCGGCCCTTTGGTCTTTCTTGTGCTAATTTCTTCCAAATTCACAGCACTCGTTCATCTGGCGCGACCTGTTGAGGCCAGCGAATCGCCTGATATTCCGCACTGCGAATTGTCAGATCGCGACGCAATGCCTTGCGAAAATTGGCGATAGTCTCCTTTGCATTCGTCAGTCCGTCGGAACGCAACTTCGAGAATCGAATATAATCGTCCAGGGCCCGGTCGGCCTCATTGTCCTCCGACTGTGCCTTTTGTTTTTGGCGCTCCAGTGCATCGGCCTCGTCGGCGGCAAACTCGATGTCGTCGGTGCGCTCTCGGAGATACAAAATCATCTTGTCCACGGCGGCCACCAGGTTTGGCCGATTCCAGTACATGACCTTCTGGTCGAGAAAGCCGATGGCATTGACGGCGTCGAGTTGCTTTTGAATCGACGCCAATTTGGCGGCCAGATGCTTCCAGGCCAATTTGTCGTCACGACTCTCCATACGCCACTCGGTAAACTCCTGATTTGCCTTATCCGTCGATTGCTCGAGTTCCTCTTTGGCGTTGCGAATGAGCGATTCGTGAAATTGGGAATGCCCTCGGTCGGGATGCTGGCGGCAATACTCCAGACAATCCTGTAGGCATTTGGTCAACTCGAAGACATTGGCGTAGGACATGGTTTTCCTCGATTGTGGGGCGCAATCAATCCGCCGGTCTTATGCCGCACAGCGGGCCGATCTGTCAATATGCGGCAAGTTGGTGGGTGTGAGCGGCGGTAATCGGTTGAGTTCACCACCGCCAGCCTCTGGCGCTCCATCGAAGCCCGAATGTCGTCTCCCCCGTGGCCCACTCGATGCGGATCAGCCGAGAGTGGTGCAGAATGGGGACGTGAGGGAGTTTGAAGGTTTTCGATGGCCTCTAGATTGGGCGTCAATCCCTTCATCAACGACCTGGGGGACCGAAATGACCGGTGGCTAAAACCACGTCGAAACTCCTCCCCAAAGGTGATGGTGCCAGATTTTGGGGCGACCGATTTTGTGCTTTCCCATCGGTGGCGAAATTTAAGTAAGACAAATCCGGAGAACACCGCTACGGCACGGGTGTTCACCGGTGAATCCGTTCTACTTTTGCAGGGGGAAGTCACGTCATGAGTATTCGACGACTGTCGCACAAATCGTCCGTTCTTACGTCTATCTTCGTCGCCGTCTTCGCCATAGCTCTGGTGGGCTGCGAACTGGAAGAGCCGGTCGACCCGGCTGTTCCCGAAGAGCCGACGGAGCCCGAAGAAGAGGAAGTTGCCCAGGAAGACGAGCAGTTGGAAGCCAATAAGGAGGTGGTACAACAGGCGATTCAGGCCGTCTCCGACGGCAATCTCGACGAACTCGACCGGTATATCGCCGAGGACGTGGTCGACCACGGTGCAATGCCGGGACAACCGCAAGGCCTGGAGGGAGTCAGACAAACTTATGCCCAAGTTCACCAGTCTTTTGAGGACCTTACGATCGAAGTCGAAGAGATGGTCGCCGAAGGCAATCTGGTCGCCGCACGAGGGACGTCCACATGGGAGAACCACCAGGAGGAAATTATGGGCATTCCTCCCACGGGCAATGATGCTACGGTTCCGGGATTCAGCTTCTTCCGGGTCGAAGACGGCATGATTGTCGAGCGCTGGGGCACCGACGACACCTTGTCCTTGGTGCAGCAACTCGGCGCCGAGTTGGAGGTCCCTGAGCGGGAGCTCACACAGCGAGAGTTGATCCAGTAATTTAAATGCCTTCTTCCCCCCCACGGGACAATCCTCGTGGGGGGCTCTCACGCTGGCCGTAGTGATCAGCGCCGCTGCCTCGAACGAGCGGCCTTACCCCCCCGCCCTCTCACCCATACTCCATTGCTCTATCGCCTCGAACTCCTCCCGAAAATACCGGGCCAACTCGAAGGGATGAGCCACCACCTCGGCATCACTGCGAATCCCGATACGCACCTGCCCCGCATAACTGAGGATGCTCATCCCAAGCCCCAACGCCCCGGGATGGGGCGGCCAGAACAGTACGTCGCGCAGGGGTTTTCCGGCAAAACGAAGGGGGGTGCGCGGACCGGGCATATTACTCGCCACTAAAGAGGCCTTCTTGATGAAGATATCCTCGACGAGGTGTTCGATATAAGCCGGAGTGTGGCCCAGCGCCTGCAACAGGCCGAAGGCGATCACCGGCTCCGGGCTCTGCTTGAGGCGGTCGATCTCGGTCTTCAGGACTCGAAGTCGCTGCTGCGCCGTTGCACACCCCACCGGAAGGGGAACGAAAGTTAGCCCGAAGTGATTTCCCAACTCGTCGGTCATCTCCTCCAGCCACCGTGCAGGCCGGAGATTCACGGGCATTACGGCGCGCACAGTGATCTCGCTCACCGGTTCGCCGACGTTGATGAGATAGGTCCGCAATGCACCTGCAAGAGCCGTCATCAGCACGTCGTTGACCGTGGCGTCCAGGTGCATCCCCAGAGATTTTATGCGCTCCAAGTCCACGGGCTCAGACCAGCCGGCGCGGCGCACGTGAGTCGACGGCCGATGCAACAGGGTCTCGGAGTCAAAGGGAAGAGCCACCAAATGCCCCAGCGCCCGGGCTGCCCGTCCAGCCTGACGGGCGTCGTCCATTGCGCGCGTGGGATGAGCGAGGCGCTCTCCAATTTGGCGCAGCCATCCCGGATGCTCCTCGTGGCGGATCTGTTTTTCCTCCCAATCTCCCTTCTCGGGCACGCCCAGCGACATCAGCAGATGACCGAGGGCGAATCCATCGCCGATGCAATGGTGAATCCGCGCCAAAACGGCGCAGCCCTCGCCGGGGCGATCCAGCAAATACAGATCCCACAGCGGGCGATCCAGATCCATGGGCTCGCTCATCAAATCTCCCACCAACTTCGCCAGCGCCTTGTCGTCTCCCGGCTGTGGAATGGCCAGGTGATGAACATGGGCATCGAGCCGAAACCGGCGATCCGGCTCCCATCGTGGGCGTCCGACCTCGAGCGGCTGGTCTACCACGAGGCTGCGAAATCGCCGCCGTGTCGCCAGCCCTTGCGCAGCCACCTCACAGAGGGCCTCGAAATCGAGGGCCTCGTCGAAAAATAGAAGAGCGCCGATGTCCAGATTTCGGCCCCGGCGATCGAGCTGATACCAGGCGGCGTCGATCGGTGACAGGGGGCGGACGTCGTCGTGGTGTGAAGCAGTCACGGTCCGTACCGGGCCTGAGAAAGATTGCTCCGCATTCGCTTCAAAAATAAACACCGACAGAAACGCTAGAAATGGACCGAGGTATGTGCAAGAGCTCGAGAACACGGGCTGATGTGCATCTCGGTCGGGATTTCGGTATTGAATTGTGGGTCAATCGCCAGTTGTGACAGACCGCAATTTGCCGTCGACCCTACTCTGGCTCCACTTGCCCCGCATCAGAGATGGACCAGCCATACACATCGGTGAGCACCTCCCGGGCATCGGTCGCCTCGCCAGCCGAGTACTGCGAATCTCCGGCGTGAAATTCAACTTCGGTCTGCACGGGGAGGTCAGACCACCCGATCAGCATCGAGTCGTAATTCGCCGTGGAGAGCTCGACTCCAAAAAACATCGAACTCATATCGTTCACCGAAGAGACGTCCCACCCGCCAAGATCCCGATCAAAGATCTCAGCATCGCGAAACATCTCGCTCATGTCGGTGACCGAAGACACCTCCCAGCTTCCCACTTCACCGGCAAACGACGTGGCCCCCCAGAACATCCCTCTCATATCCGTGACCGACGACACGTTCCACTCGCTCAGGTCCCGGTCGAAAACCTCCGCAAGATGGAACATCAACTCCATCGTTGTCACCGACGAGACGTTCCAGTTCCCAATGGCTCCGTTAAACGACGCGGCCTCCCGAAACATCGTGTCCATCTCCGTGACCGACGACACGTCCCAGCTTTCCACTTCACCAGCGAACGACGTGGCCCCCCAGAACATCCCTCTCATGTCCGTGACGGACGACACGTTCCACTCGCTCAGGTCCCGGTCGAAGGCCTCCGCAAGATGAAACATCAACTCCATCGTCGTCACTGACGAGACGTCCCAGCTTCCGATGGCCCCGTCGAACGACGCAGCCTCCCGGAACATCTTGTCCATCTCCGTGACCGACGAGACGTCCCAGCTTCCCACTTCTCCCGCAAACGACGTGGCCCCCAAAACATCGAGCCCATCGTCGTCACCGACGACACGTCCCACGTGCTCAAGTCCTGGTCAAACGCCTCGGCGAGATGGAACATCCACCTCATATCCGTCACGGACGACACATCCCAATCTCCGATCGCTCCGTTGAACGAGGTGGCCTCCCGAAAGAGAAAATCCATCGTCTCCACGGAGGACACGTCCCAGCCTTCGAGGTCCACGTCGAACGACGAAGCCTCTCGGAGCATCGCGCCCATGTCGATCACCGAAGAGACGTCCCACCCCCCGATATCCTGGTCGAAGGCCTCGGCGCCACGAAACATATTGCGCATCGTCAACACCGACGAAACATCCAAATCGCCGATGGGCTGGTTGAACTGCCGTGCTCCAAAGAACATCCCGCTCATATTTGTCACTGAAGAGACGTCCCATTCGTTCATAGATGGGACCGTCGTCAGGCTTGAACAGTCGCGAAACGCGAATTCCATCGTAGTGGTTCCTCGCATATCGAGTTCGTCGACGGCGGTCACTTCCAGGTTCCCAGCGCCATCAAAATAGTGGCCGGTATCGCCGAGTTGTAGTACGCCCCACTGTGTGATCTCTTCGAGCTTATCGGCGTCTCCTCCGCCTGCGAATCTCCACCCCTCCAATTTTCCCTCGATCGCGACTGTATAGATCCCGGGACTGTCGTAGGTATGGGTGACCTCGGGCTGGTCCGAGGTGTTTATCTGGTATTCATCGTACGTGCCGTCTCCCCAGTCGACGGTGAAGTCGTATTCACCATCCGCATGTAGAGGTAACTCGATCTGGTCGTCAGCCGAGACCCCGTCGTTGGTGGTGTTCCACACCGACACGAAGCGCGGATTCACACAGGTGCCATCGTCGCATATCCCGGTCTCACAGTCGCCATCGATCTGACAGCTACCGCCTTCTTGGCAGGGGAGACAATTCGGTCCCCCGCAGTCCACGTCGGTCTGCTCGCCAGACTGCAATCCGTCGTCGCAGGAGGGGACGATGCAGGCTCCGTATTCGCACAATTCGTCGCCGTCGCAGTCGTCGCCATCTGTACAACTCGCATAACACAGTCCGCCCAGACAGGTTTCCGTATCGAGACAGTCCACCTCTTCGCAGCCCAGCGGCGCACAGTGGCCGTCGGCGCAGCGTTCGCCGACTTCACATTCGTCGTGGCCGCCGCAGATGTCATAGCAGGCGCCTCGATAGCAGGTAGCATCGTCGCCACAGGTGATCTCCTCACAAGGGGCGATGCAGCCTCCTTCAGTACATGCCAGTCCTTCATCACAGTCTGTATCATCGGAGCACGTGTCGTAGCAGACCCCGCGATAACAGACCGTTCCCCCCGGGCATCCCACCCCTTCGCAATCTACGGGAGCGCAGTGATTTTCCTCCCAACAGCGCTGTTCGTCATCGCAATCCGCTTCCCATTCGCAGGTCTCGTAGCACACCCCGCGATAGCAGGTGGTCCCCTCGAAGCACTCCACGGCAGCGCAGGGATCATCGATACAGGCATCTTCGACACACAAGTCTTCGGGGGCGTCGCAGTCCGCTTCCTCGTCGCAGGTCTCGTAGCACACCCCGCGATAGCAGGTTTCGTCGTCCCGACAGTCCACACCGTCGCAGTCTATGGGAGCACAGCGGCCATCGTGACAGTTTTCCTCATCGCCGCAGGGAGCATCCTCGTGGCAGACGTCGTAGCAGACCCCGCGATAGCAGGTCTCGCCGTCTCCGCAGTCGATCCCCTCACAGGGCTCGACACAGGCGCTGTCGGTGCAGGATAGGTCGTTATCGCAGTCGGCATCGGCCTCGCAGTAGGGATAGCACACCTGTCGATAACAGGTTTCCTCCCCGGCGCAGTCCTCATCGCCGACACAGTCCTCGACGGGATCCACGTCGACACTGACATCGGCGTCAACAGTCACATCCGCGTCGACAGTGATATCGGCGTCGACAGTGATATCAGCGTCGACAGCGACATCGGCGTCGGCACCGACGTCTGCGCCGGGAGTTTCGGCGGGAGTCTCGGCGGAATCGGAACAACCGGCAAAGAGGGTCAACAACCACAACAGCGCGCCGGCGGCGAGTACGAGACGGCATACACGGGGAATCATCAGGCTCCTGGCGATCTGGAAATACAGAGAGCGACCATGGTCCACGGACCTGCTATAGCCTGTCAACTCAATGAACTCGTTCCAGGCGCGGTTTTCGAATCGGGGACGAGGCTTCGTTTCATTGGTACAGGGGGGCGAACACAACGGTCCGAACTGACGCTACGGAGCGAAACAATCAAACAACCAGCAGTCAGGTATCCGCTTCTCGTTACCTCGGGGTTTGCCCTGCTGGTGGCTTCCCATATGAAGGCGATGAACGAGGAGGCGCAGCAAAGTTTCGAAGGTGCCAAGGCCAAACGCCTCAACAATCAACTGAAATGCACATCTCGGCGGCGGAACGCACCATCATTTGGTCGCCTCTCACTTGAAGGAGTGATCCTCCGTTTGCACTCAGGTCGATCAGAAATCTGGCGTTGTCATCTCGCCGGTGCCGTATTTCAGTTAAATGACGAAGCGTTTATAACGCCGTGAGCAGAAGTTGAGTGAAGCGTCTGCGCGCCGAGAGCACGTCGAAGCGGCGTTGCGGCTCACTCGACGATGCTACATCGCATCGCCTCGTCGCCGCGCCTTGTCCGACG
>SKPJ01000011.1 GCA_007119595.1 Myxococcales bacterium | reverse complement strand
GCTGACCGATCGCAATGTCTCGCGCCGTCATGGACGGATCGTGTGCGAAGACGATCGGGTCTATGTAGAGGACGTGGCGGCGCGCTACGGCATCAAGAAAAACGGTGAACGCATCGACGAGCGGGCGGAGCTGGGCGAAGGCGACGTCGTGCGCATCGGGGACTATCGGCTCACCCTGAAGGTTGAGGCCAAGAAAAAAACCAAAAAGAAAAGTACTACCGCGAAAAAGAAGGTTCTCAAAAAGCCCAAGGCCCGGGCTCCCGGTCCCCCGATCGATGAGGCGGAACCGACGGAAGTCACCGATCTGGGAGAGATGGAAAACGGCTTTGAGAAGGACGACAAAGAGTCGACTCAGGTCATCCAGACCATGCCGGCAAAGCTGGTGGTGATCTCGAGTAATTTTGCGGGCGAGGAATTTCCGCTCAATGAAAAAGAAACCGTCATCGGGCGCGGCGACACCTGCAATATCATCATCGACCATCGCTCGATTTCCGGAAAGCACGCCAAACTGGTCCGCGAGGACAATACAACCTATAAGATCGTCGATCTAAACAGTAAAAACGGCGTCGTCGTTAGCGGTGAGAGTTATCGCGCCACCCTATTGCAGCGTGGTGACGTCATCGAATTGGGCCATGTGAAGTTTCGCTTCGTCGAGCCCGGTGAAAATTATGTCTTTACCCCGCAGGCCGCCGAGGAGTTGTCGTCGCCCTCGGAGTCGGCCGTGGCTGGATCGGGAGGGGGACTCGATCCCAAGGTGATGGTCGGCATCGTCGGGGGAATCGTCGCTTTGGCGCTGGTGGTCGGTTTGGTCATCGTCATCGGTGGCGATGACGACGAGACACCGGAATACGTTGACGAAGAAACCCAGGCCGCCGTCGAAGAAATCGAAGAACTCGAGCAAACGGGTGGCGAAGGACGCGTCGATCTCGCCATCGACCGCGCCGAAGAGGGAATCGAAGTCGGCATGCTCAGCGGACCGGCCACCCGACTGGAAACGATCCGCGACATGATGGATCCATCGCCGGAACAAGAGGAGCGAATCAGCTCTCTCGAGCGACAAATCCAGCACGAAATGCCCTTTAAAGAAAATTACGAAAACGCCGTCGATGCAGCCGAGGACGGCGAGTTCCTGGTGGCTCTCAACGAGGCCGATCAGATTCCGGGACATTTGACCCTTCGCACCCGTTTGGAAAACGAGGGTGTGATGGAAGATATCTTCTCCGGGATCATCGCCGCCGGCTATAACGCCTTGGACGACGAAGCGTTCGATGATGCCCGGGAGTTGGCCAACGAAGTCCTCCTCGTCGATTCCGATTACACTCCGGCTCATGAATTGCTGCAGGATGCCGATGAGACGGAGGCCGAGATGGAGGCCATCGCCCAACGCCGGGCCGAAGAGCGCAGGGCCGCGGCGGCCACTTCCAGTACGGGCAGCAGTGCTTCGTCGCAGGGTTCTGATTCGGCTTCATCATCTCCTTCGCCGAGCCCTGGATTGACCGCAGAAGAAGCGCAAGACAAATATGTTGAGGCCGGGCGCAGGCTCGCGGCCGGCAATCCGCAAGAAACAATCCAGATTTGCCAGGAGGCCCTCAGGGCCGGTCACACCCCGTGTCACCGGATGCTCGGACTCGCTTATAGCCGGCTCAACGATACGGCCAGTGCCTGCAGGCATCTTCGCCAGTACCTGGCCACGGGCCCCTCCAATCCTGCCGCCGTAGAAGGACAGATGGAGAGTTTGGGCTGTGATCCGTAGTATTGATTCCGGCTGAGAAACACTCCCGTCGCCTTCGCCGCCGAAATCAATACGATACCGCTCTTGTGGCGACGATGGCGTATTTTTTCAACTGCGATCGGGGGAAAAATCATCGGCGATTGCCGGTCGCTCGATGGTGTTCTGCAGCGGGGAATGCACTGCTTGAAGAACTTGTTTTTACCTTATATAAGCCCACTTCCACTCGAATGAATCAGCGGCGGAGGAAGCCTTATCGCACGAGACATACATGGTGACTTGACCGGATTGAAGACCAGCCAGCGCCGGGCGCTGGAAAAGTTATATCGGCGACGCCTCGACGGCTTTGATGCGGTCACTCAGGAATTCGCCTCTTATATGACGAAGATCTCCGAGGAGCTCAATCGCGTCGTCGCCGTATTGGTCGACCGAAAGGGGAAGGTCAAATATGTGATGCTCGGCGATGATCGCCGTGTGTATTTGCCCGATATCGGTCGCCACCGTGGGGGGCAGAGTCGCTTTCGGGGCATTCGCCTGATACGGACCTATCTAAAGGGGGATGGACGCCAGGTGGAGCTGACCCGTGACGACCTGACGGACCTTTCAAAATTGCAGCTCGACCTGGTGGTCTCTATCGGTGTCGATTCCAACGGGCACCCCGGAAAGGCGTCCTATGCCTATTTGGTCCCCGAAAATCCGGACAACGAACTGTGGAAGATTGAAACCGCTCCCAATCCGGCGGAGATCGACCTCAGTTTCACCTATTTTATCAATGAGCTGGAGAGCGAGTTTCAGCGAAAAGCCGCCGAGGTCACCACCACCGGTGGACAACCGGCGATGCTGGCCTATGTATCGACCTACGACAGCCGCGATGAAGAGGTGGAGTTGGCGGAGATGCTCGAATTATGCCGCACGGCGGGCATCGAAATTGTGGACACCATCGTCCAGCGACGCTCTCGGATGCATCCCAAATATGGAATGGGGCGCGGAAAGATCGAGTCGCTCACATTGCGAGCGCTGCAATTGGATGTCGATCTGATCGTCTTCGGCCAAGATCTGGAGCCCCGCCAGTTGCGTGGGATCACCGATCAGACCGACCTCAAGGTCATCGATCGCACCCAATTGATCCTCGATATATTTGCTCAGCGGGCGACGTCCCGGGATGGAAAAATCCAGGTCGAGTTGGCCCAGTTGAAGTACAACCTTCCGCGTTTGCATGAAAAGAATACCGGCATGAGTCGGCTCGCCGGTGGTATCGGGGGCCGGGGACCGGGGGAGACGAAGCTCGAGATCAACCGCCGCCGCGCTCACGACCGGATTCGATCTCTGGAAAAAGATATCGAAAAGCTGAGCCAACAACGCCAGATTCGTCGAAAGCGGAGGGTTGAAAACCGAGTGCCTACGGTGAGTATCGTCGGGTATACCAACGCCGGAAAATCGACTCTTCTCAATGCCCTGACCCACTCCGATGTGCGAAGCGAAGACCGCCTCTTTGCCACGTTGCAGCCCACGACCCGGCGGCTTCGATTTCCCGACGAACGGGAGCTCATCTTCACCGATACCGTGGGGTTTATCCACGATCTTCCCCCGGACCTGGTGGCGGCCTTCAAAGCGACCCTCGAAGAACTCGACGAGGCCGATATTTTGATCCATCTCGTCGACGTATCAGAGCCCAACTATCCCGACAAAATCGAGGCCGTAAATCGCATCCTCACCGAGATCAACCTCGGTGATAAGGAACAGCTATTGGCGTTCAACAAGATGGATCTCCTGGGTGAGAAAAAGGCGAAAGCGGCGGCCGAAAATTACGGAGCGGTCGCTCTCTCGGCACATGACCAAGACACCATCAAGCCCCTGGTGGAGAGGCTGGAAAATCGTTTGTTTCGAAAACGCCGCAGAGAATACGCCGACGATTCGCTCTCGTCGTAACCCCAAACACTTCGCCATTGAAACGCTTCGTCATGTCACTGAAATGCGGTACCGGCGAGAGGTACGTTGCAGTTAGCAGTTAAGCGATGAGGCGTTGGGTACTCAATCTTTGGGATCGGGCTTTAGATAGGCCTGCCCATCTTTGATGACGACGTCGAAGTCGACGTTGCGGGCGCCTCGTTTTTTCTGGAGGGTTTTGCGCTGCTTGTCCATGGAGCGTTTGACCGATTCATAGGTCAGATTGTCGGTCGGTTGATTGCACCGTTTCTTGGCCTCCACGAGATCTTCGTAGACTCTGCGCGCTGAATCGCCGGAGCCATCGTCACCGCTGGAACGGCGTACGACGCGCCGCTGCTTGCCGGATGAGGTCTTATTCGACGAGGAGCGTCGGATATTTCGGTGCTTTTTGCGACTCTTTTCACGGGATAATTTGCTGCGAAGTTTTTCGAGTTTCCGCTCTCGCGAGGAAGAGGCCTTGGTGCTGGACGCTGAGTCCTTTGCCGGCGATTTTGCGGCCTGTGAAGTGGAGCTTCTATGCGAAGAGCGACCTACGGCTGGTTTTTTATCGCGGTTGAGTTTTTCTCGCATGGCGGCCAGCTTTTGCTCTCGCGTTGACAGCTTTTGTTTGGAACCCGATGAGTCCTGTGCGGAGGTTTGGTTAGACGCCGCCGGTTGGGCCGGTGGAGAGGGGTTCTTCGCTGGTGAAGGTTGGGAAGACGGCGATGGGGCATCGGCGCCGGATTGCTGTGGCGACATCCCGAGTTGGCGCTGAATCTCCGCCAGCCGCTGTTGTTTGATCCGCTCCTTTTCGGCCGCCGTTTTTTGCGTCGCAGGGACGTCGGGCTGTGATGGTTGGGACTGTGCCGGTGGCGAATCCGCACCGTCGTTCTGGACTCCATCGAAGATCGCATCCAGATCGGCATCCTGGAGATCATCGATGTAGTCCGCTTCCGGATCGACCTCGAAGGCTTGATCTTTCGATTCTTTCTCTTCGGGAGCCCCGCGTTGTCTCTTGCGCCGCTCAGCTCGTTTTCGGTCCCGGTGGTAGGTCCCCTGCTCGATCTGTCGCATGATCCGGTTCCACCGCGTCTTATGGGTATTGAAGCGCTGGACGAGCGAGCGAAGTCGAAACCGCTGGGCCGTGTTACCGATATAGGTTTGTTCCAATTCGAAGACTTCTCGAACCACCTGTTTGCGCATCGCCACCGGAGGGCGCTGTTCGATGCCCAGAAAATATCGCTCGTAGCGCTTTTTTAAGGTGTCGATTCGCTGCTCCAGGTGCTGGAGCATTCCATCGATCTCTCGTTGCGACGGTTGCTTATCGAGCGCCATGGGTGGATCACCTCGGTCGAGTTGGCAGCCACATACTTGGAGGTTAGTGTACCAACGGCAAGGGCATTTGCAATGAACTCCGGTGTGCTCAATGGGAGGCCACCGATGACATAGAGGAGTGGATTCTGAAGACGATGATGGCGAGATGGTTGGCGATTTCGGTGACGGCGATGACCGTCGTGATGATGAGCTGTGACTGTGATCGCCACCGAGCGGGCGGCGACGAAAATCAGGACGAGGTCCAATTTACGAGCAGCGAGCAGTGGTCCGACGAGCCAAAGCGGATCGTTTCGATGGCGCCGAATATCACGGAGTTGCTCTTCGAACTCGACATGGGCGATCGGGTCGTGGCGGTGACCCGCTATTGTGATTGGCCCCCGGAGGTTGAGCAGTTGCCCACCATCGGTGGCATGCTCGATCCGGATTACGAGGCGATTTTGGCCGCTGAACCGGACGTCGTCATCGGTGTCGAAGGGGGGGCTGATCACCGCGTTGTGGAGCGCTTGGAGCAGGCGAATGTGGCCTATGGATTTTTGCATATCGATGACCTGACCACGATCCGAGCGGGGACGCAGAAGCTCGGCGAGTGGCTCGGCGCCGAAGCGCGAGCTGAGGAGTTGGTGCGGCAGTTTGACGCCGAGCTTCAACGTGCGTCGTCGTCGGTGCGCCAGAGCTTGGAAAGTGAAGAGGCGACGGCCATTCTGGTCTTCGATCGGGAGCCCGTAGTCGCCGCCGGCACCGGCACCTTCGGCGACCAGATATTGCAGCTTGCGGGGTTGGAAAACGCCGTACCCCGCGATGCCGGTGCCTATCCGGTCCTCGATATCGAACAGGTCCTGGCCATGAATCCGGAGGTCATCATCGACGTCAAGATCGAGGCCGGAAGCTCAGAGACGGTGCTGGAGTATTGGAGGCAATTTGAATCGCTGCGGGCCGTGGAATCCGGTCGGATCGTCCAACTCGATGATCCGGTCATGATGCGGCCCGGCCCCAGGATTCCCGAAGCGCTGGACCGGCTGGGCCAGGCCGTCGAGGAGCTATGAAGAGAGGAGCCGTAAGCGCGACCCGAATCGGGGTGGTGGGGCTTATCACCCTCGCCGTATGGGCCGTAGCGGCCCTGGTGGGATTGATGGTGGGCAGCACCGAGTTGGGAGGTCTCGATCTTCTCACCCGATGGTTCAGCGGAGAGCTTACGCAGACCGAACAGGCCATCCTGTATCGAGCCCGGCTTCCACGGGTGGTCTTCGCCGGATTGGTCGGTGCGGCGCTGGCTGTAGGGGGGGCGGTCTTTCAGGCCGTGCTGCGAAACCCACTGGCCGATCCCTATATTCTGGGTATCTCCGGCGGTGCAGCGCTGGGTGGCACGCTGGTGCTGGTGCTGGGAACGGCAACCGTGGGAGTCGTCACCCTGGGCACTCCCGTGGGGGCCTTTTTCGGGGCCATGGGCGCATTGGCGGTCATCTTCGGCGTGGAGCGGTGGACTCCGCCCGGCAGGGCATCGACCTACGTGTTGTTGCTGACCGGTGTGATCGTCAATGCATTTGCGGCGTCGTTGATCATGTTTTTGCAGAGCGTCGTCACGGCCCGAAAGGCCCAGGAGATCTTGTTTTATCTGATGGGCTCGCTCGCCGTGGAGGGAACCTCGACGACGGTGATGGTCGTGGTGGCGGTGGTGATGCTGAGCTGTGTGCTCGTCATCTATCGCTATGCCATGGAGCTCAACGCCGTTGCGCTCGGCGATGAGGATGCGGCCTATCTGGGAGTGGAAGTCGATCGGGTGCGCCGGGTGACCGTGGTCGTCGCCAGCTTGGCGGTGGCCGTGGCCGTCGCCTTTTCCGGGATCATCGGTTTTGTGGGACTCGTCGTACCCCACGCCCTTCGGCTCGCCGTGGGGCCGGATCACCGGGTGTTACTGCCGGCCTGTGCCTTTGGCGGCGCCGCCTTTTTGAGCGTCGCCGATGTCCTGGCCCGCGGGGGATTCGGCCTGTTGGGTACCACCCTGCCCGTCGGCGTATTGACCTCGATGATCGGAGCCCCGCTCTTTTTGTATTTTCTGTGGCGTTCGTTTCGCAGACCGGGAGGCTGGTGATGGGCAATGTGGTGCGAGCTGAGTCCGTCGAGATGGCCTTTGGGGACAATGAGGTGCTGAGCGGCCTCGATTTGCAGCTCGACGAGGCGATGTCACTGGCATTGATCGGGGCAAACGGTTGCGGCAAGACGACATTGATGAAGATTTTGGCCGGTGTGCTGGTGCCTCAAGCCGGTCAAATTACCCTGCTCGGCGACGTTTTATCGAAGTTGAAGCGGCGAGAGATCGCCCGACGCATTGCCGTAGTTCCTCAGAGCTCGCCGCAGGTATTTGCCTTTACGCTGCTGGAATTTGTGCTCATGGGCTATCACGCTCGATCCGGGTTGTTCGTACCCTCTGACAAACAGCTCGATGGGGCGCATCAGGCCCTCCAATCGCTGGCCCTCGGCTCGCTTGCCGAGCGTCCGGTCTCGCAGTTGAGCGGCGGCGAAATGCAGCGGGCGCTGATGGCCCGAGCCATGGTGGCGTCGGCGACGCTCTGGTTGCTCGACGAGCCCACGGCGAGTCTCGACATGCACCATCAGATATCGCTTCTGGACCAGATGAAGCGTCATGTCGACGCCGGTGGAGCGGCCGTAGCGGCGCTACACGATCTGGCTTTGGTCCATCGTTTCTTCGATCGGGTCGCGGTCCTCCATGATGGTCAAATCATCACCCACGGTCCCCCCGACGATGTCTTGACCGCCTCCGTCGTCTCCACGGTCTACGGAGTCCAGATGCAGCGCGGCAGCGTCGACGGCAAGACGGTCTGGGTCGCCAAAGCGTAGCGTTTGGGCCAAAGTATTACGGGGTCAGCGAGTTGGCGTTTAGTTTTGTCTGGTACGAAGCACCACATATCGACGAGTTGGTAAGGGGGACGATTATGAAGATGCGACATCCGTGGCTTTTGGCAGTCATTGCATCCATTGTCATGATGATGGGCGTCGACGCACAGGCTCAGGTCGAACCCGACGAAGAGGAGGAGCCGGACGGGGTCGAGGAGGTCGTCGACATCGACCAGGATAGAACGACGATTGGTCCATTTCTGGGCTACGATTTCGACGAGATCGACGAGGGCTTTATCGGTGTGGATGCCCGGGTTTACTTTCATATGTTCGACTTCGTGCCCGGGTTGTCGTTGGTCTTTAATCCGGCCTTTAATTACTATTTTATGACCGACGGATCGATGATTCAGATCGACGCCAATGGGTTGTTAAGGCTCGATCTAGACGTGCCGGTGGCGCCCTTCGGGGGCCTGGGAATGGCCTTTAATCGCCGCACCTTCGCCGATGACGCCGATCTGAGCCTGACCATCAACCCCTTTATTTTTGGAGTGGATTTCGAACTCGGTGATGCTCTGGGTGGATTCGTCCAGTTTCGGGGAACCCGACATACTCAAAGCGTACCGGAGATTGAGGGAGAACCGGCGACCACGATGACCTTTACGACCGTAGCATTTATGGGGGGCGTTCATTTGCGATTTTGAGCAGCCCATCGCTGTGACTTGTCATCGGGGCGGGGCTTGCTATCTTCCCGATGATTCGCTGCTCGCAGTCAAGGCACACCGTTTTGCGCTCGTCCCCCAACTCCACGGACCGACAACCCATTGATCCTCCGGTCGGCATTGGAACGGCCTACGGAATTTTGCTGTTTACGATGTTCATCTGGGCCTCCGCGTTCGCCGGCATTCGCTACGTACTGCGCCAGATTGATCCGATGAGCATGACGGCGCTGCGGTTGTTTGCCGCCGCCGGATTCTTGAGCCTCATGGTGGTGATACTCAGGGTGAGGCTTCCGCGCCGCGCCGATTGGCCGAGGCTTTTGGCCGCCGCGGTGCTCGGGTTTTCGGTCTATCACTACTTGCTCAATCTGGGCACGGAGACCATCACGGCCGGGCAGGCCAGCTTCATCATCGCCACCATCCCCATCTGGACAGCCGTGCTCGCCTGGCGATTTCTGGGCGAGAGGCTGAGTCCGACAAATTGGCTGGGCTTGGTTTTGGGCCTTACAGGCGTGGGGTTGATGAGCATCGATTTTTCGCATGTCACCATTGGATTCGGCAGTTGGCTGGTCCTCGGCGCCGCCCTGTGCGCCGCTGCGAATATCGTCATCACCAAGGATCTCCTGCTTCGATATCGGGCCATCGATATCGCGGCCTATGCCGGTATCATCGGTGCACTTCCCTTTTTATTACATCTTCCCTGGACCTGGACAGCCAGCGCTGATCTCGACCTGTCGGGTTGGCTGGTTCTGTTGTATCTGGGGGTCATTCCCATCGGAGTTGGCTACTGGCTCAGCTCCATTGCCCTGGCGGCGCTGCCGGCCAGCCGAGTCGCCCAGATGCTACTTCTCATCCCGCCGATGGCGGCTGTCATCGCCTGGGTCACCATCGGTGAGACCCCGTCGATGATGTTATATATCGGTGGTCCACTGATTTTGATCGGTGTTGTGTTGGGAAGAAAATCGACTACCAGCTAAAAACCCGGTGGTTCGATGGCACGTGGCGCCCTGTTGACGCCGGTCAATTCTTCACGCTACAGGCCCGGTGTTCTACCACCGATATACTGCGATCGTTTGTGGGTCGAGGATCGATCTGTGCCCGGTAAAATTCACCCGTTCGATTTTGATGATGAAACAAGATAAAGTGATGCCAATCCGTCGCTGCGGACGGGATTCAAATTGAGGAGATCAATCCATGATACGTCTTGCAAACCACCGAGTTGTTTTCGTCTGTTTAGTATTTGTATTCGCACTTTCGGTCGGGGCCTGTTCCACCGACGATGCCGTCGATCCCGGTTATGTCAGCGACAACGACAATGAGGGCGAAGGTGATGTGGGAGCGCTCACCGATGTGGGCGACGATGACGATGATGAAGACGACGATCATGAGGACAGCGACGATGTCGGTGTGCCCGATGATACGGGCGGCGACGACGAGCAAGACGTCGGCGGTGATGACGATGTCGGAGAACCCGAAGATACCGGTGGCGATGATGAAGACGTCACAGTGCCCCAGGAGGATACGGGCAATGGCGATTCCGATGGCTGTGACAACAATGAGGACTGTGACGGAGAAGAAATCTGCGTGCGTCCCGAGCCAGGCGCCGAAGGGAGCTGCCAGTCGCTGGACGACGTAAGTCTCGACGGTGATTCTTGCTCCGATTCCGAGGAGTGCGCCAGCGGGTTGTGCTACGATCAACAATGCACACAGGAATGCGATGGTGCCGGTGAGTGCCTCGAGGACTGGACCTGTGAGGACAAGGGCGATGGCGAGGTCTGTGTGCCTCCGTCATGTACCAGCGACGGCGACTGCGCCAGCGGCCAAGTTTGCGCCTTCTCTCCGGGCGGCGCAGACGATGCACTCGGTACGGTCTGTCTGCCCGATAACGGCGGGCATCCCCCCGGCGTTTTCTGTGAAGACGACGACGCCTGTGCGGCCCGATATTGTCATGACGGCGACGAGATCTGCTCCGCCCCCTGCATCGGCGACAACGAACCCTGTAGCGACGTCCAGATGTGTGAGGAAAATACGGTTTCGATCGGTGGCGAAAGTGGTGCATTCGATGTCTGCAAGGAGTACGAACTCATTGAATGCAACTCCCCCGATGATTGCACCGCCGATGATCTTACATGCAATCGTTTGCCCGGTGCCGTCGACGGTGCGGCCTGCGGTTTGACCAACCCCGGTGGCGCCGGACTCGGCGAATCCTGTACCTCGCCGGCACAATGCGAGAGTGATGTCTGCTGGGAGAGCGGCGACGAAACGACCGGTGAATGCACCGTCTTTTGTTCGGATTCCGCTGCCGACTGCGCCAGCGAGCAGGTCTGCACCCGTCTGAGCGAAGAGGTCGGAGCCTGTCTTGAGTCCTGCGTCGGAAACGCCGATTGCGACAACGGCAACGCCTGTCAGCTCGGCATCGATCACGACGACAGCATGCATGGCTATTGCAACGCCTATATCGGTGACCTCGACACCGGTGACGAATGCAGCGCACCCGATGATTGCAAAAACGGTCTCTGCCTGACCGTGACCACCTACGCGGTCACTCCCGATAGCTGCGATTTCGATTCACACTGCGACGATGGATTCGAATGTACCTGCCCTCCCGGCGATCCCAATTGCACAGATGAAGTCTGTGTCTCCGAAGAGGGGACCACCGAGCAGCGCTGTAGCGAGATGTGCGAAACCAACTCCGATTGCGATACGGGAGAACACGTGATGACGGAGTGTATGCACAATATCGTCGTCACCTGGGAAAGTGGCATCTCCGACAATATCTCGGGTTGTTCCTTGCCCCCCGAAGATTGAAAAAAGTGAACTCGCTCCACGCTACTGAGGCGCAATCCCGAATCGGTCGGGATTGCGCCTCTTTTTTTCGACCTCCCCTGGGGGCCCCATGGTCGACGGGTGAATAAAAGACCGATTCGTTGAGTCCTGTAAATGAAGACCAATGAACGGCGCTTTCCCCGGAGATTGATCATGATGTGCTCTACTCGAAAACGATTCGTCGGCCTCGCCATTGTCTTAGTTGTCACCCTGCTGGTGGGAGCCTGCGGAAGCGATGACGTAGAGGATGGCGAAGGTGTCAATCACACTCAGGGGGAGGGACAGCCCTGCCATACAGACTCCGATTGCGAGGAAGAAGATGATACGTGCACTCGCACCGATCCCGCAGAGGAGGGAGAGTGCCGCCCCTTATTCGAGATCCGGCCCCTGGGAGAGGCCTGCAGTAATCCCCAGCAATGCGAAAGTGGTCTGTGCTACGACGGTCACTGTGCTCGTCAGTGCAAGGACGCCGAAGACTGTCCCGATAATTGGCTGTGCCATGAGGCCAATGAAGGCGGCATCTGTAAACCACCGGGAGAGTGTGCCAGCGATAGCGACTGTCCAAGCGGTGGGCTATGCGCTTTCTCCATCGACGAAGACGGTGGTGGATTGGCGACCCTTTGCCTCCCCGAGGAGGTCGGCGTCGATGTCGGAGAAAGCTGCAGCGAAGACAGCGATTGTCGCTCCCGTGGATGCGTCGACGGATTTTGTACAGCACCCTGTGCAAGCGATGACCAATGCGGGGCACTTCAGGTGTGCAAAGACGACTCGATCTCCATCGACGGCGAAGACGGCGAATTCGAGATGTGCGTCGAGATGCCCCCCATCGACTGTACAACTCCGGGAGATTGCGAAGAGCAAGCCCTGACCTGCAATACGGTGGTCCCCGATGAGGGGGCTGTGGAGGGCGCCATCTGCGGGCGCACCAATCCCGGCCAGACCGAATTGGGAGGCCAGTGTACCGGCTCCGACGATTGTGAAAGCGATCGCTGTTGGGTCAGCAACGACGGAAGCACCGGCGAGTGCTCCGTCTTTTGTCAAAATGCCGATCAGGATTGCGCCGACGGACAGACCTGCGCCGCCATGGCCGCAGGACTCGGATTGTGCCTCGCATCATGCGATCGCAACGAGGATTGTCCGGGAGGAAATGTCTGTCAGTTGGGGACCGACCCTCAGAGTGAATCGGTACATAGCTATTGCAGCCTTCGGGTCGGAGAGAAATCAACCGGGGAAAGCTGTGCTGAAAATCACGAATGTGTCACGGGCCTATGTCTGACGGTGGTGACCTATACCGTCACCGATCAGGAGTGCAGCGACGATGATGTATGCGACTCCGACTACGAGTGTCGCTGTCCACCTGAGGAGCCCGATTGCTCACAGCAGGTCTGTGTCTCCGAAGAGGGCTCCGTACAGGACCGGTGCAGCGAATTGTGTGACCCCGCCAATGGCGATGCGGACTGCGAAGACGGGGACCACGATATGACCCTGTGCAGCGACGGAGTCCAGACCTCGTTTGGGGCTCAGACGAAGACCGTGGCTGCCTGCTCGCTGCCGCGAGAGGAGTGAGTTTTATGAAATCAAGCGACTTCCGCTTTGAGTATGGCGGCCTTATCGGTTTGCTCCCAGGAAAACTGGGAGCGCCCGAAGTGCCCGTAGACGGCGGTGTCGCGGTAGATGGGGCGCAGCAAATCCAGAGACTCGATGAGTCCTGCCGGCTTGAGATTGAAGACCTCGGGGACCACGGCCTCGATCTTTTCCTCGTCCACCGTTGCGGTCCCGAAGGTATCGACCATGATGCTCACCGGTTCGGCGACACCGATGGCGTATGAGAACTGAACCTCACATCGCTTGGCCAAACCGGCGGCGACGATGTTTTTGGCGACGTAGCGCGCCATATAGGTCGCCGATCGGTCCACTTTGCTCGGATCTTTTCCGCTAAAAGCGCCTCCTCCGTGCCGCCCGACACCGCCGTAGGTGTCGACGATGATCTTGCGGCCCGTAAGCCCGGAGTCTCCCTGTGGACCACCGATGACGAAGCGACCCGTCGGATTGATGTGGAAGGTGGTCTCTTTATGGAGCAGATGCTCCGGAATCACCTCTTTGATGATCGTGTCCATGACGGCGTCGCGGACCTCGTCGATACCCACCTCTTCGGTATGTTGCGTGGACAACACGATGGCGTCGATCGCCACCGGGGTGCGGTCCTCGTAGCGCACCGAGACCTGGCTTTTGGCGTCCGGTCCGAGAAAATCGACGAGTTTGTTTTTTCGCACCTTCGATTGCCGTTGCACCAATTTGTGGGCGAAGACGATGGGCATCGGCATCAATTCGTCGGTCTCGTCGCTGGCGTAGCCAAACATCAATCCCTGATCGCCGGCACCCTGTTCCTCGACGACGCCCAAATCCGTTCGCACTCCCTGTGCGATATCGGGACTCTGCTCATCGAGGGCCACCATCACCGAACACGATCGATAGTCGAAACCATAGGACGGATCGTCGTAGCCGATCTCCTCGATGATCTTTCTCGCCACCTTCGAGTAGTCGATATGCGCCGACGTCGTTACCTCGCCGACCAGCAGAGCCAGTCCCGTATTGACGACCGTTTCACAGGCCACCTTGCAAGTTCTGTCATGGCTGAGAATGGCGTCCAAAATTCCGTCGGAAATCTGGTCGGCGATCTTGTCGGGGTGGCCTTCGGATACCGATTCCGAGGTGAAGATAAAGTCCTGAGACATCGTGAAAATCTCCGTGTGAGGTCGGCAAAGAAGGTGGGATCACTGAACTACGGCTTCGCCGAGTAGGGTGTGACTTGTGGCGTCGTCGACGAGGACGTCGACAAAATCGCCGGGGTTGAGTTCCAATTCGTCGGGTTTGGGAAATACGGTCATCTTAAAATCGTCGGAGCGCCCGCAGAGGTCGTTGGCATCCCGTTTGCTCTCGCCTTCGACCATCACCTTCACTGTGCGACCGGCGTAGGAGGCAAAGATGTCGGCACTGATCTCTTCTTGACGCTCGATGAGCGCCGAGAGACGGCGCCCCTTTGTCTCCTCGTCAATATCGTCGTCCATTTGTCGGGCCGCCAGGGTGCCGTCGCGTTCGGAGTACTTGAATAAATAGGCGAAATCAAAGCGCACTTCTTCCAGAAGGTCTACCGTTTTTTGGTAGTCCTGTTCCGTTTCACCGGGAAAGCCGACGATGACATCCGTCGACATGGCGATATCGGGAATTGTCTCCCGGATTCGGTCCACCAATTCAAGGAATTCCCCGGAACGATAGCGCCTTTTCATGCGATCGAGGACTTCGTCGGAGCCCGATTGAAGTGGAAGATGCAGGTAGTTGCAGATCTCGTCATGGCTCGCCATCGTGTCGATGAGTTTGGGTGTAAAATCGGTGGGATAGGGCGAGGTAAATCGGATGCGCTCCAGGCCGTCGACATCGACGATCATCTCCAACAGATCGGAAAAATCGGTCTCGTCGTGTTGGTAGGAGTTGACGGTTTGACCCAACAGGGTCACCTCCCGATAGCCCCGTTCGGCGAGATCTCGGCATTGGCGAAGCACTTCGTCGGGCGCCACACCGCGCTCTCGACCGCGTACAAAGGGGACGATGCAGAAGGTGCAAAATTTATCACATCCCCGTTGGACGCTGACCCATCCACTGATGCCCGGCTTGCGCTTGGGCGAAATACCCTTGTAGGTCTCGTGGCGATCCAATTTGACGTCCACCACCGGATCGGTCTCGATATCTTGGGATTTGGCGATGAGTTGGGGAAGCCGGCGGTAGGCGTCGGGGCCGACGACCAGGTCGACGTAGGGTGCGCGTTCGGTGATATCGTCCCGCAATCGCTCCGCCATACAGCCCGTGACGCCCAGAATGACCTCCGGGCGGGCGTGCTTGTATTGAAGCAGGTGAGACAGTCGCCCGAATACGCGCTCTTCGGCGCGTTCGCGAACCGCACAGGTGTTGATGAGGATGACGTCCGCCTCGTCGTGGTTCGGAGCCGCCGTATAGCCGCTGGTGCCCAGTACGCCTCCCATCAACTCGCTATCGGCCAGATTCATCTGACAGCCGTAGGTCTCAATAAAGACCCGGCGTCCCGGCCGTTGACCGAGCCGGGGCATGGCGTTTTCTTCGCCGTTATGGGCGTTGGGATCGGCCTGGGATGGATCGATAGAAGTACTCATGAGCGTCAAGCGTCCCGATTCGAAAGAGGGGAAAGACGGTGGTGCCCGAAACAACGCGCTATCGTGCGCGTCGATTCCGTGCCCGCCTCAGATCGCGGCACTGAATCGCGAACCATATGAGAGCGGGGGGCCCGCGTCAACTCATGGTGCGTTGGTGGGAATTGGCGCGTTTAAACGCCTCATCACGTAACTGAAACATACGTCTCGGCGGCTGAACGCACCATCTTTCGGTCGCCCCTCGCTTGAAGTAGTGTTACTACATCTGCACTCGGGTCGACCAGAAATCTGGCACGTTCATCTCGCCGGTGCCGCGTTTCAGTTAAATGACGAAGCGTTTAAGGGTTTTCAATATTGATGGTGGCCAGAATATTGTCGGCGACGCAGTGGCCCTGAATCAGGCCTCTTTGATTGCCCATTGGATAGTGAATCCCGCCGTATAGACGAGAGCGCGCAGCTTCATCGGCGGCGGCGTGAAAGTCCTCAAAGGGGCGGGCTTTCATGCCCCGATCAACATGGGTTTGATCCACAAAAGACAGGTTGCCCAAAAGTTCGGTCAAGATCACGGCCGCTGCGCCGGAAAAAGTGGAATGGCCGGAGGTGTATTCGGGAAATGGTGGGGTGTTCAACAGGGGTTGCCACGATGGATCGATATGCTCCTGGATATAGGTGACGGGGCGCAATAAATAGGTGCTGTATTTTTCCTCCCAACAGGAGATGGCGGCGTCGCCGAGGGCGATGCCCAAGAGGGCGTAGATGGTGGCGCTCTGCTCAAGATCCAGTTCGAGATCTTCGACCATCTGATTGGCCAATTGCATCCAATGGCCCGGCGGGGTGGAGCTCTCGCCGGGATCGTCGGACCAAAATTGAGCGATGGTCCGCTGTTCGTCGTCGAGATTCGTCGATACCTCCCAGACCGCGTAGGCCTGCGTGTAAAACTCCGATCCCGGCACGATGGAGAATTCGTGGGGCGCCGGTGGTTGGCATTGATCGGGTTCCGACAGCGCAAAGCTGCGAAGGGTCGACCAATGCGGTTGCAGTGGTTCTTGCCCCTCTTCGGTGGGCACCCAGGCATGATCGCCTTCCGGCGGCGTAAATCGCCGATCCTTTAGCCCGTAATAACGGTCGTTGGAGGCCCAGTTGTCGATGATCTCGGCAATTAATACCCCGCGATTGATGGAAGCGTGATAGGTCTCTTTGTCGATGCCCGCGTCGCGGCGATCCTGGAGTTTATGTTTTGCGAATTTTGCCAGATGATCTCGGCTGGCCTGTTCTTCAAATAAAAGTGGCAAAAGGTGGCCCATCGCAGCATGCAGGATGGTGGCCACGTCATAGGAAGTTCCCTTTCTCGCCGCGGGCATCTCACCGAGCTTTTGTAGTTGTCCGCCCAGAGAGTTGTGTCGGGGCATGCCGTCGACGCTGGACTCGTAGATCGCAACGCCGGTATAGGCCAATAGTCGAGCAACCTCCGGAGGCGATATGGCATCGGCTTCGACGCGAATCAAGATCTCGTCCATCCACTCTCGCGCCTGTTGGCCGTCGAATTCAGAGGCCGCTGTAAACTCCGACTCCGACGGCGGGCCCGCCTCATCGGAGCCACAGCCGGCGCTGAGACCGGTCCACACCAAAACCATCGCACAAAATATCAGCCTCCATACCCTTAATCTCTGCATTTTGTTCCCCCAAAAAAAGCGAACGATCCCCGTCGGCACCTTCGATGATCCCCCTTCGTTCGCCAGAGGTGATGCGGGAATCAACTCCTATACATCCAATACAAAAAAGCTAAGGCCCCCATCCAAATGTGACAGATACAGCGAGACTGGAGGTGCGGGGTTTGCCAACAGAAATTCGGCGGTTATGGTGCACTCCGTACAATTTCTGTTGTTCTGAATTTGACGTCTACACGAAGTCTGGAGTCCCTATGCTCGCTGTGCTTTCTCCTTCGAAATCTCTCGATTACGAAACTCCGCCTCCCACCGGCGAATACACGCAGCCTCATTTCGTTGAGGACGCCGAAGAGCTCATCGAGACCATGCGTCAGTTCTCCCATCAGCAACTGCGTGACCTGATGGATATCAGCGAAAATCTCGCCGAGCTCAATTACGATCGCTATCGCTCCTTTTCCACCCCTTTTACGGCCGACAATGCCCGGCAGGCAATTCTGGCCTTTTCCGGCGATGTATACCGCGATTTTCGGGTCCAAGAGTACGACGACGGCGATTTTTCCTTTCTTCAGGACCACGTACGCATTTTATCCGGACTCTACGGATTGCTCCGTCCCCTGGACCTGATGCAGCCCTACCGACTCGAGATGGGGACCAAATTGCAGACCGATCGAGGCGATAACCTCTATGAGTTCTGGGGCTCGTCGATCACGGAGGCCCTCAACGCGGCTCTCGATGCACAGGGCGACGACGTGGTGCTCAATCTGGCATCGAACGAGTATTTTCGGGCCATCAAAAAACGGGAGCTCAACGGGCGAATTCTGGACGTGAAATTCCGGGACCTGCGCGGCGATACCTATCGAACGATCTCGTTTTATCTAAAACGCCTTCGAGGAACGATGAGTGATTTTATGGTCCGAAATCGGATCACCGATTCAGAGGAGTTGAAGAACTTCAACGAGCGCGGCTATTACTTCAGCGACGAGCGCTCCACCGACGATGAATTCGTATTTTTGCGAGACGAAAAACCCTGACATCCTTCGCCGGAGTAAGCAGGCCGTCATCACCCACCCCTATCGCGCCGGGATATGATCATGAAACCAATCGTGGAATTGAGCATCAATACCATTCGCACCTTGTCGATGGACGCCGTACAGGCCGCCAACAGCGGCCATCCCGGAGCCCCGATGGGTCTGGCACCTGCGGCCTATGTGCTGTGGCAACGACATCTTCGGCACGACCCGAAACACCCGGAGTGGTTCGACCGCGATCGCTTCGTATTGTCCAACGGTCACGCCTCGATGCTGTTGTACAGTTTGCTCCACCTGACCGGTTATGAAGCGATGACGCTCGAGGAGATCAAAAATTTTCGCCAGTGGACGAGTCTGACGCCGGGCCATCCGGAGGCGGAGTTGACCCCCGGCGTGGAGACCACCACCGGGCCGCTGGGTCAGGGATTTGCCAATGCCGTCGGGATGGCGCTCGCCGAAGCCCATTTTCACGATCGCTTCGACGGGGTCGTCGATCACCACACCTTCGGGATCTGTTCCGATGGCGATTTGATGGAGGGAATCTCCCATGAGGCGGCCTCACTGGCCGGGCATCTGGGCCTTGGTAAACTCCTCTTTTTGTACGACGACAACGAAATCACCATCGATGGACGCACGGATATTAGCTTTAGCGAAGATGTGCAGCAGCGCTTTGAGGCCTACGGGTGGCACGTCTTGTCAGTGGACGACGGAAATGACGTAGAGGCCATCGATGAGGCCATTTGCGCCGGTAAAGCGGAGGCCGAAAAACCGACTCTGATCTCGGTAAAAACAGTCATCGGATACGGATCGCCCAACAAAGCCGACTCCTCCAGTGCTCACGGGGCCCCGCTGGGTGAAGAGGAAATCGAAAAGACCAAAGAGGCGCTGGGATGGCCCCATAAAAAACCCTTCGTGGTCCCCGACGAGGTCCGCGAGCATATGACGGATTCCGCCATCGAACAGGGCTCGAAATGGAGCGAGAAGTGGCGCCAAATCCTTGAATCCTACGAGCAAGAAAAGCCGGACCGACATTATGAGCTAAAGCGACGTATCGACGGCCGGTTGCCCGGCGGTTGGGACGTAAGTCTTCCCGGTTTTCCGCCCTCGGAGAAGGGAATGGCCACTCGCGCCGCAGGCGGCGAAGTGATCAAAAAACTCTACGGAGAATTGCCGGAATTGATGGGCGGCTCCGCCGATCTCGCCGGCTCCAATAAAACCCTTCACCCCGAATACGGTGTGATCTCGCGCGGTGATTACGACGGTCAAAATCTTCACTTCGGCGTGCGCGAACACGCCATGGCGGCCACGGTCAACGGATTGTGTCTGCACGGTGGAGTGCGGGGATTCGGCGCGACTTTTCTGGTCTTCTCGGACTATATGCGCCCCTCGCTTCGACTCGCAGCCCTGATGGGCCAGCCCTCCTTAATGGTTTTTACCCACGACTCCATCGGACTCGGCGAAGACGGTCCCACTCACCAGCCCATCGAGCACCTGATGTCGCTTCGGGCGATGCCCAATTACTGGGTGCTCCGCCCGGCGGATGCAAACGAGGTTCGCGACTGCTGGAAGGTGGCCATCGAGCGCACCGAGGGCCCCACGGGGCTGGTCCTGACCCGGCAGAGCGTTCCCACCTTCGATCGACGTGGACTCCACGGCTTTGGAAGTCCCAAACAGGGGGCCTATGTATTGGCCGATGCTTCCGAATCCGGCGAAATGCCGGAGGTGATCTTATTGGCCACCGGGAGCGAAGTCGAGATCGCGCTACAGGCGTGGCAAAAACTGGTCGCCGACGACATCCGAGCACGGGTGGTGAGCATGCCTTCGTGGAGCGCCTTCGAGGGCCAGGACGAGG
>SKPJ01000549.1 GCA_007119595.1 Myxococcales bacterium | reverse complement strand
TTTGGGCTTTGGCTTGGGTTTGGATTTTGGCTTGGCATCTTCTTCTTTCTTCGGCGCCGACTTCGAATCCGGGTCGTCCTCGGGCTCCCGTTCCGGCAGCACATCGATGATCTCTGTGGCCGGGTCATCGGCGAATACATTGACCTCCTCTTCTTCCTCCGGTTCCGCCGGTTGGTCAGCCTTCTCCGACTCGCCGTCATCCGATCGCTGCCCCGGATCACTATCCTCGGCATCGGCGTAATACTCCGGAACACTGTCCTCGGCAGCTGAGATCACCTCGTCGATCGCTTCCCGGGCCGACTCCGAGGTTTTTCCAGCGGTTTCGCCGATGACCTGCGTGGAGCGCACGTCGTCACCTTCGTTTCCTTCCATGGACTCCAGACCATATAATTGCTGCGTCTGCGGTGCATCGTCGCCGAGCTCCTCATCCACTCCGGTCTGCAGTCGCCTCGACAACTCCGAGATGGCTCCCTTTACCTCCAGATAAAGCCGCCCCTCGTTTCGCATATTCGAGATCACTTTCGGTTGCAGCAGCTCAAATATATCACCCAACGGCCCAAAGGGATCGACGCGAGCCAAAAAGCGCTCCACTCCCACGATATACTCCGTGTCCTCCCTTCCCGGCCCATCGCCTTTACTGTTGCGGGCGGACTCCAAAAACTGCTCGGTCTGGCTCGCCAGCGTCGCCACCTGATCCAGGGTCGTATCGGCGGCCTTCGTCGCCCACGGGTGGCGAACCGGTCGAACCGCTCGAAAATACTGGGCCACCACATATAGATGCAATTCGGTATACCAGCTCTGGCCTTCATCGCCGCTGCAGGAGACGATGAGCTTTCGCCGCGCCATCTGCGCCAGATCGACTTCCGACAGGTTGAATCCACATTGACCGGCCAACCCCAGAAATTCACTGGGCTCCATTTTCGTCACGTTACCTCGCCTCACAAATACCCTCGATCGTCTTGGCGTTGGGAAAAACGAAATTACGGCGCTCATCATAGCCTCGACGGGTACAGCCTCCAAGGCAAAGATGGACGCAACACGCAGTGAAGTTCAACCCGTAAATTCGCGCAAAAAGATTGTGGCATAGCTTCCGGAGGGGAGGGTAAATTGCAGATTTACAATGTCGTCGCCCTCCACCTGCCACCTCAAATCGGGGACATAAACCGTCATCGCCCGCCTCGTTCCCCGGGCGCAGCGACCGAAGACTTGCAGCTCTTCTTCGTCGATCTCCATGGCGGCCAAAATTTCGCGCTCCATCGATCCCGCCTCGCCCTTGGCCAGTCCCTCCCGACTTCCCGGCATGGGTCCCGTAATACTGATCTTACGATCGTCGAGCCGTTCTTGCGTTTCTTCACGCTCCGACTCATCGATCCAAAACCGCCCCCCCGTATCGACCTTTTCGAAGATGTCGCCATCGATCACGGTCTTCCACGTATCCTCTCGAAGCCGGCGGGCGAGCACGCGATTAAAGACCTCGCTCTGCAGGGCGCTGGCGGCCATCCTTCGAAGAAACCTCCCCTTCGGAGCCCGCCCTTCTTTGAGCCACTTCCAGCCGGCGCGAAGGGTGGACCCACCGTCTCCAAACCGCTGTGATCCGTAATAATTGGGAAGTCCCTCTTCTTCGAGGGCCCGACTCACGGTGTCCACGGCGTCTTCCAAGACCTCTCCACGCACTTTTGTACTTCGGATTCGCAGATTGAAGCGGTTGCCCCGCAGGTGTCCTGTGCGCAACTTATTTCGATGTCTCGAAACGTCGAGGATCTCGACACCGTCGGCGATCACCCCCGTTTCGGCGTCGCTGGCGTCGGACATCGGCACGGAGACCCACTGGCGCGTAATCGCCCGCCGATCCTTGGTGCCCGCCGCCCCAATATCGGCTTTGCTCGCCCCGAAATGCCGCGCAATCCCGGCGATCAAATTGCGTCCGTCGACGTCGCGCTTTTCAACCCATAGATAACAATGTGGCCCCTCGCCACTGGGCTCGTAAGCCGGGATCTCCTCGACCTCGAAGTCGTCGATGCGCTCCTTGATTTGTCCTCCGATCTTTGGCGCATTCTTCCTAAGATGAGGTAGCTCTGTAGTCTCGATCACTCCCGTTCCTCTCACGCTCTGGTCCAGCCTTTATGTCCACCAATTCCCCTCTCGCCATACCTGATCCGGTGGAAGAGGCCAACCGGCGCTTTCTCGACGCCAGAAGGAATCTGGCACCGGCTATTATCGCCGGTGACCCCGGCCTGCAGACCGCCCATCGGCTTCAAAAGATCACTGACCGGTGGCTATGCCAGCTGTGGGACCACGCCCTGGCCGACCAGTTCCAGGACACCGTCTCTCTATATGCCACCGGCGGATACGGCCGCGATGAGTTGTGCTATCACAGTGATATCGATGTCCTGATCGCGCTCCACGACGCAGCGCTTACCGACGATGCGGACTTCGCCCTCGCCATGGAGCGGCTGATGGCCTGGTCTCGACACACCCGCGTCTGTCTCAGTCAGGCCGTGCGCACCACAGACCAGGTCCGACAACTGGCGCTCGACGATCTTCATACGGCCATCGCCCTTCTCGACCTTCGCTACTTGAGCGGCCCGCCGGGCATCGACGAGGAATTTGGTCGCGCCGACGTCATCGAAGTCCTTCGCAACCACGACGGAGGTCGCTCCTTTGTCCTGGCCCTCATCGATGAATATCGCCGCCGCATCGCCCGCAACGGAAAAACCGTCTTTTTACTGGAACCCGACGTCAAAAACGGCGAGGGCGGCCTCCGTGACCTGAATAATATCGGCTGGGCGGCCCGCGTTCGCTGGCAACTCGACGTTCGCCGCGCCACAGACCACAGCGTAAGTTGGGGAGATGCCGAACAATCGAATTATTGCCGGCGCCTCGACGAACTGTTGGCCCTGCGAAATCAGCTCCATCTGCTGCGCGATCGAAAACACGATCGACTCACTTTCCGCGAACAGGAGGCCCTGGCTCGCCTCGATGAGAGCGCAGCACCCGACGACGCCGACGACGCCTTCGAGGCCGCAAAACACGCACTGACCCTCGCCGAATCTCCTCGCGACGACGACCCGAAACGGCGGGCGCTGGCGGCGTCAATTGAAGCGAAGATGGCCATTTATTACCGACGAGCCCGCGCCATCAGCACCCACTGCGAGCGGGCCCTTCGCCGGTGGAGCAACGACAGCGACACCACCGGCATTCGCCGCGGGCCCTTTGAAATCCGCGGCGGGCAGCTATCACTGGCCGAAGACTCCCATCTAACGGATGATGAGGTCTTCGAAGCCCTCGTCGTCGCCGGCGAGCGCGATCTCTTGCTCGATCCACGGCTCGAAACGGCGCTGGAGCAAAAGGTGGCTCAGTGGCCCGCAGGCGACGACGCCCCATCGCCACTGGCCCACCGACTCGGCAAATTATTGGTCGATCCCCGCGCCCCCCGGCGTACTTCCCGGCGCCTCCTAGAACTCGGCGCACTCACCCGCATCGTCCCCGAGTTTGGCCCATTAGTCTGCCATGTTCATCATGACCTATACCACGTTTACACCACGGATATTCACTCCTTGAAATGCCTGGAGGAGGGTCGCCGACTCCTCGGCGCCGACACCGATGAACATCGGCGCCCTGCGTTTTGTCATATTGCCCATCAAGTCGACGATCGTAGCTGTTTCTTAATGGCCTGCCTCTTTCACGACATCGGCAAAAACCGCGGCGGAGGACACAGCGAGAAGGGAGCCCGCTTGATGGAATCCGTCGCTCCCCGGCTCGGGCTCGACGCCGAGCGCACCGAGCGCGTCGTCTTCCTCGTTCGCCACCACCTCGATTTGAGCAACACCTCACGACGGCGCGACGTCTCCGATCCGGAGATCATCGACGGCTTGGCGCGCCCCATCGGCGATCTGGAAACGCTCAATCAACTCACGGCGCTGACCTATTGCGATATGAGCACTGTGGGCCCGGAGGTGATGGACGACTGGAATGCATCACTTCTTCTGCAATTGTATCGTCGGCTCTACGCAGCGCTCAGTCCGCCGGAATCGGCCACTGCCACAGACGCGTCAAGCGATGCATCGGAGCGGAGAGCCCGGCGCCGCCGGATACTCGCCGAACAGCTCGACGACCAGGACTTCGATGGAGCGGCCCTCGATGCTTTCGTCGACGACCTCCCCCTGGACCACTTGCTGGAGACCGAAATCCAGGCGCTTGACCGTCAATTCGAGACCTATCACCGCACCGTGTGGGGAGACGAGGACCTCGCGATCTCCCTGATGCCGCTCAGTGATCGCGCGGCCACCGAGATCATCGTCAGTTGCCCCGATCGGCCGGGAACACTGGCTCAGATCACGGGCGCCATCGCGAGCTGCGGCGTCAATATCATGGCCGCCAATATCGTCTCCACCGCCGGCGGACATACGCTGGACATCTTTCACGTCGCTCACTTCAATCCCCGCGCCGTCCCGCCGGTGCAGCCTCACCCGGTCGACGCCCCGCGCCGCCTGCAGCGCCTCGAAGAGCGCATCGCTGGCGCCCTCCGCGGCGAGATCGACGTCGCATCGTTGCTCGAACAACGCCGCGGCGAGCAGCGCCTTGCGCCGCGCCCGGTCCCGGCCGTCAGCACCGAGATCAACGTCGACACCGACGCCAGCAGCCGCTTTACGATCCTCGAGGTCCGCGCCCCGGACCGCCGGGGATTGCTCTACACCATCGCCCGCACCCTCCTGGACTGCGAGGTCGATATTCGCGTCTCCCGCATCGACTCCCTGGGTCACCAGGCCATCGACACCTTCTACGTCGAGGAGTGGAACGGCGATCCCCTCTCGTCAAAGCGCATCGACGAGGTGGTCTGCGAACTGCGGCGGGCGGTCTCCCACTTTACCGGAGGTGGCGAATGAGAAGCTGATTTTCTTGCTCCCCTCCCCGCCCCAATCTACGCTCGTGGCGTCTGCAACCGCGCCCTGCCAACCATTTCTCGCCCACCGAGCCACCATGAATCTCGACGACGCCATCGACGCCTATTTGGTCCACCTCAAGGTGGAGCGAAACCTCGCGGAAAATACCATCACGGCGTATGGCAATGATCTGCGCCAACTCGCCCATTTTTGTGTGGAGCATCAAGACTGCCGGACTATCTCTGAGGTCGACGACGGCCATATAAGCCGCTTTTTGCTCTCCCTGGCCAATCAAGACATCTCGCCGCGGACCATCGCCCGCAAATTGTCGACCCTAAAGGGCCTCTTCAAATTTTTGCGCCGCGACCATAGCCTGGACAGCGATCCGACGGCACGGGTCGACGCCCCCCGATTTGGCCAAAAACTCCCGGTGGTCCTCGATCTCGACGAGGTCGAAGATCTGCTCGAGGCCCCGGACCGCGCCACACCGGAGGGAATGCGCGATTGGGCGATGTTCGAGGTCTTATACGCCACCGGTCTTCGGGTCTCGGAATTGGTCAACCTATTGCAGCGGGAAGTTGACCTCGCCGCCGGCTACGTGCGCATCGTCGGCAAGGGCGACAAGCAGCGCGTCGTCCCACTCGGCGAGGTCGCCATCGACGCCATCGACGACTATGAGTCGCAGGCCCGAGGCGAATTGCTGGCCAACGCCGGCGGCCCCGGCGCCTCTCCGGCCCTCTTCGTCACCCGCCGCGGCGGTGCCATGAGCCGGCAGGCATTCTGGAAGATCGTAAAAAAATACGCTCTCGCCGCCGGCATTGACAAATCGGTCAGCCCTCACGACCTTCGACACAGCTTCGCCACCCATCTATTGGAGCGCGGCGCCGATCTGCGCGTCGTCCAGGCCCTGCTCGGACACGCTGACATCAATACCACTCAGATCTATACTCATATCGCTCGCGAGCGACTCAAAGATCTTCACGACCAACATCATCCCCGCGCCTGACGCACCAGGCACTCTATGAGCTCCGACACCGATACCGGCAGCAACACGGGCGAAAGCGAAGACGTCCCGATTCAGTTGCGCCTCGATCTGCCGGCCTATCAGGGCCCCATGGAGCTATTGCTCGATCTGATCAAAAGACACGAAATCGACATCTTCGATATCCCCATCGTTTTGATCACCAGGCGCTATCTAAGCTATGTAGACCGCATCAACGAGCTCGACCTGCAGGTCGGCGGCGAGTGGCTCGAGATGGCGACCACCCTGGTCCATATCAAATCGAAGATGCTGCTTCCGGCACAGGAGGACGACGACGAGGAAGAGGGCCCCGACCCCCGCGACGAGTTGGTGCGGCGCCTTATCGAATACGAGATGTTTCAATGGGCAGCAGACCAACTCGACGAGCGGCCCCAACTGGAGCGAGACTTCTTTATGGCGGCCCCCAAAGCGCAGAAAGAGCGCGAGGCCGTTGGCCCGCCCAGGCTTCGCCAGGCCAGCCTCTTCGACCTCGTCGACGCCCTCAAGCGGGTCATCGACGAGCAGGACGAAGAGCCGGAGTGGGTCTACGAGATCACTC
>SKPJ01000345.1 GCA_007119595.1 Myxococcales bacterium | reverse complement strand
TGCTACTGTGGCGAGTAAGAGTCACCATGGAGGTCTATCACGGTTTTCTGTTGGGTCGGTTTCCTGCTGCGGTCCGTTTCCCTGTCTTCTTTTGGTGGAATGCGGCAAGTGTTTTGACACCTACGACCGACGGGCCTCGCATCTGCGGGGCCCGTCGGTGACGCGAACTAAAATGGTTTGTTTTCCATTGTCCATCACCACATCAAAAAGATTCCCAACGCCAAAATCAGCACCACAAGCAGCATTCCCGTTGCGCCAATACCTACCAACATCAGTGCTCGGAAGGCCTGAGAAGACGATGTTGCCGGTTGGGCTTGCACGCTGAGCCCTGCCGCCGCGGCGAGCTTTCCGGCGCCTGCTAAAGGTGCGTTGGACTCGACGCCATCCTGGATATGGCGGCGATCCGAGACAGGCATCGAAGTCTCCGCTAATTCAGCTCCTCGCTGCTTCTCCAATTCACGCTGTCGAGCACTGAGGGCCTCAAGCATCTCCAATCCGCTCTGAAATCGCTCATCCGGGTCCTTGGCCATCGCCTTCAATACAATCGACTCCAGAGCCGGACTCACCTGTTCGGGAGCTATTTCGGAAGGTGGTTGGACATTCTCGTAGACATGGGCAGAAAGCATTTTGACTGCCGTCGGGGCGTCGAAGGGAAGCTGGCCGGTCAGCGTTTCATATAAGACGCAACCCAGGCTGTAGATATCAGATCGGTGGTCTAGCTCCACGGCCTGGGCCTGTTCGGGAGACAGATAACCCGGCGTACCGTAGACGACGCCCGATTGTGTCAGCTTGCGTCGCTGATCGGGCTTTACCCCATTGCCACTCTCCTCACGCGCGCATCACGCACGCCCCCGTTCAAAGATAAGTGAGGGCCCAGGCCGGGCCTTCTCGGGTTCGAAATCGAGTCCGATCAATCTGCCTTTGAACGCGAGGTCTGCCATGAACAATATCTTTACTTTTCCATCTTGGGGTTGGCGCGGAGCGCAGACGGTCATCAATATTCCCGGCAGCGCCGGGTTGGTGTTGCGGGCAAGCGGCGAAGAGTTGTCCAACCGGGTGGAGGCGCTGGCCGGAGATTTTTATCACGCCGCCGACGTAAGCGACGAATTCGATATTACGCTGGCGCTGCTGCGCATCTACGCAAAATGCCGGGGGCTGTGCGAGTTGCTTGCGGCGCAGGAAGTGCTGGTAGACAGCTCCTTTCGCTATGTCATCGTCGACGAAGAGACAGGCTTCGTTCACTTCTCCGAAGAGCTCCCGGTCGGTCCCTATGTCGAAATCGGGGATATGCGGATGGGTGGCCATTATTCACAAAACCACATGCCCGGTGCCGGATTCCAACGGGGGTTAGAGAAAATGAGGTGTGCCCCCCTGGCCACCCTGGTGGACCGGGCGGAGGTCTTTGTCAGACTGGTCGGTGAGTTGTGTCGAGAGTTGAGTCGAATCTCATCGATCCGGGGTTGGGAGGCGATGCATATTCAGCTATTGCGAATCTACTCTCGCAGTCGAGAGCTGGTCCGCGCGTTGACGGGATCGAGCTTTTGGGTCGACGGCTTTCCCTATGCCTTTTACACCGACACCGGCGGCGTTGAATTTGCGCGAGAGTTGCGAAAGGCGCTGGCCTCTCGAGAGGCGAAACACCTCGAGGTGCCCAGGTGCGCGACTGTGCACTGAACGTTCCGACGCGATCGTTAACACATCGAACACGCGCCTCGAGCTGGCGGCCGGAGTTACAGGAGCAATACGCCGAAGTGTTCAGCCCGGTTCAAAGGGAACCGACCGACCAAAAGGGAACCGACCGACAGGCACGCATGGAGCAACAAATATGGGCTGAGGTGGTGTTTGGCGGGCTGGCATTTTGACGAAATCACGGGCAGGCGATCTTGTTCCGACGGTATTGTTCATTTCCTTCACCCAACGTTGCCGACGCGTCTCGTAGCGGGCGCAGTTAAATCCATTATCCAGATTCTTTGCGAGGTTTTGCGAAATTGGACGACCTTTTTTCAGAGTTAATCGCTCGAAAAATGACTTTAAAACGTCGACTCAGCCTAAAATAACTTGTCGATGCGCGTGTGTCGGTCGGTTGGTTATGCAGGAGTAGCTCCAATGGACGTGGGTGGAGAGGAAAGCGAGGAGGTTGGAGAGGACGTTGGGACAGCCGACGCAAGTGGGAACTCTCCCACCACTAGATAGGAAAAACGCACACCGACTTTTCTTTTTTGCAGCCCTCTGAAGGGGGATGTGTGACCACGAAGATACCGCCCGGGAGATGATCATTATGCCGTATTCCGGTATTCGTCTGATCGGTTTGCATCTCGATCGTTTCATTGAATGATTCTGCCTTCCGAGAAGCCTCTCATGGGTTGCTTTCCCCTGACTATCGTCATCCCCACCCTGGATGAAGAGCGCAGCCTTCCACTACTTCTCGCTGATCTTCGCGCTCAACATGCCGTGGAGTTGGAGGTGATCGTCGCCGATGGCGGCTCTCGTGACCGCACCGTCGAGTCCGCCGAAGAGCTCGGCGCCCGGGTCTTGCCGAGTGAGCAAGGTCGTGCCGCACAGATGAATCACGGTGCTCGGCAGGCCACCCACGATCTCCTTCTTTTCCTTCATGCCGATAGCAGGCTCAAAGATCCTCGTCTGCTTAACCGGGCTCTACTCAACTTCTCGGAGCGCCTCGGCGAAAACCATCACCGCATTGCCGGGCATTTTTCCCTCTATTTTCAATGCGCCCGGGGCCCCTGCGGCAGGACGTTTCGTTTTCTCGAGGCGAAAACGCGTCAAAACCGACCCCACACAATCAACGGGGATCAAGGCATCCTCATACACCGTAACTTCTTCTGGGAGCTCGGGGGCTTCGACGAGTCCTTGCCCTTCCTCGAGGATCAGCGCCTCGCAGCTCATGTGCGTGAGCATGGGGAGTGGTTCACCCTGCCCGGGACACTGGAGACGTCGGCCCGGCGCTTTGAGAAGGAGGGGTTCTGGGAGCGCTACGCACTGATGGCGATCATCATGGGAGCTCACGCCGCCGGGGTTGACGAATTCTTCGATGCCCTCCCCGCCCTCTACGAGGCCCAGAGCGAGACGGGTCCTATTGATCTGGGCGTTTATCTGGACATGCTCGGCCCGCTACTCGCCAGCATGGGACCTACACGAACCCTCGAGGTCTGGATGGAGGTAGGCCGCTTCGTTCGCTGCAACGCCTGGCAGCTATTCTTGCTCGCCGACGTGCTTCGAGGGGATTCCAGCGAGCGAGCGCTGCAGTTCTTTGACGAACACCTCGCCGAATTCCTCGATCACAGGGGCTTCGATATCCTGGCCATGGTCCTAACGATGGTCGTCATTCACGGGATACTTCCCCTGGCAACGAGGCTCCCTAATCCACGCCCTGATTGACTCCCGGGGCAGCGGCCCACCGACGCCGGCTGAGGGCATTCATCGGGGTATGTCGTTCAAACTCCAGTCTTAATCCAAAAACCGAATCGTGGGATCACTATCTTTGTCCCGCACAGCCTGGCTTTTTTTCAGACTTTTCGGACTCCTCGTCGACGATCTTGACGAGCTCGGTTCGAGCACGCTTTGTCACTAACCACGAGACGTCGAGAACGCCTGCGGCGCCCAGAGCGTAAAGACCGATACTCATCCACTGGGGAAGCTCCTCGGCGGCCAGGGCCTGAGTCAGAGTACCTGCGACGGCTCCGATATAGACATAGGCGATCGTACCGGGGAGCATTCCGAGCCAGGAGGCGACGACGTATTTGCGCGATGATATCTGCTAGAACATCGTACCGAGCGTTCTGTGACCGCCACGAAACAATGCGACAGCGCGGGGCCCGTGACGCCCAGAATGCACACTTTCCCTGCGGCACAGTGCAACTGAAGCGATATGCCCCGATACGCTGCCAGCCACCGACCGATGACGAGCTTCGACTTGCCGCTTCTCATTTCGCGTCTTGATTGTTGCTATCCCTTACTTTTCGTCATCGCTAGCCAAGGAGGCATGCCATGCAGGAGCCGAGCCACAATCTCGACGAGCCGACGATTATCCAGCCCGGTCAAAGCGAGTCTGTTGATTGGGATGGATTTGGAGTGGACTGGAAGATCGACGGCATTGACACGGGACAGCGCTTTTCCATCGTGCACCACCCGATGGCACCGCATAGACTAGCGGCGCCGCTTCACTACCACCACAACGAAGATGAGTACTCCTACGTACTCCAGGGCACCATGGGAGCTCTGTTGGGCGACGAGGTAGTCGAAGCCGGGCCCGGCTGTTGGGTCTACAAGCCTCGTGGGCAGTGGCACACCTTCTGGAACGCCGGTGATACGCCGTGTCATATCATCGAGGTTATCTCTCCGGCGGGCTTCGAGGATTTCTTTCGCGAGTACGACCAGGCCCTCGGCGACGAGGAACGAATCCTCCGGGTCTGCGCCAAATACTCTCTGGAGATTCGGCCCGAGACCGTTCCTGAATTGTGCGAGCGCTTTGGGCTCCGCAACGGAAGATGACAGCGTTGGTGCCGCAGATAACAGCGAAACCGATCGCTGAGATGGCGCGCCTCGCCACCTTCATTTTCGGGCGACGAGATTTATGACGCTTGTCCAGCCGCGATGCTCCCCGGACTCGATGAACCGATCTTCTTCGAGAAGGCGGCAGATGACGAGGTCCTGAAAGTCACGGCGCAGGGTTTCGGCGCTGTACAACAGCTCCGGACGCTCCGGGCCGCCCGAACGTCGGCCAAATTGGTCGCAGCGAAGGGCTTCCAAAAACAACACCCCCGCCGGGCAAAGGGTTTTGACGATGCGCCGATGCAGCAAGCTTCGCTTTCGGGGAGGCAGGTGCATATGAAGGAGCACCACAGCGTCCCACCGTGCCTCTCGCAATTCGAAATCCATCACGTCCGACAGATAGGAGCACACTTCGACGCCCTGACGTCGCGCCAGTAGATGTAATTTCTCCAGGGCCGGACGGGAGTAATCCACGGCGGTGACCACGTATCCCTGCCGGGCAAGCCAGACGGCGTTTCGCCCTTCTCCCGCGCCGAGTGTCAGGACTTCCTTGCCCGGTTTGAGGCGGCCCGAAACCTGCTCGACCAAAAAGCGGTTGGGCTCCGTGCCGTAGACATATTCTCGGCGCCCGTACTTGCGATCCCAGAATCGCGCGCCTGTCGACATGTCGACCTCTCACATATTTTGCCTTTTCAACGAAAATATCGACATCTTCCGACCGTCACAACCGGACCTCCGGCGCCGCCGGAGCCCGGGCCCGACTGCCGAGCCCGAGCCCCAGTCCGGGACTGAGTCCGTAAACAGGTCTATGCCCCCGGCCGGCCCGGCGCGGGACCACCGCGCTCGGTTCCTTCACCACCACTGCCCATCTGCCGTTGCATCTCCTGCATGAAGTCCGGCAAATCGATCACCCCCAGTTGGACGATCAAACTGAGTTGGTCAAATTGATACCAGGACTCCACGATCTTGCCGTCTTCGACGCGGCCGACATAACAGGCCTCCAATTGCACATGCTCGTTCGTCGGCTCCAGGGGACCCAAATTCCCCTTATGGGTGCCCTGAATTTGGTAGTGAAAGGCGACCATCTGCCCGTCGCCGGTGGCCTCCTTCAGGTCGATTTGGTTATCGGGAAACCCTTGCAGCATCGTTTCCATAAAGGTGCGAAACGAATCGATTCCTTCGAAGTCTCCCATCGGATTGTGTTCGACGTAATCGTCGGCCAGGTACTGGCTGGCGTTGTCGGCGTTCTGGTTGTTCCAGACGTCGTCGATGAACCGTCGTACGAGGTCGATATTGTCCTGTGCGCTCATGCTGACTCCTGTGCCGGTTGATATAACAGTGTTGTTCCCCCAGGTCCGGGAGCCCCATGAATCTAAACGCTTGAAAATTTGGATAAAACGATGCCGTTGAGCGGTGGAGCCGACGTCGAAGTACCGAAAACCGGATCAGGCGAGGACCGTGGGAAGCGCGCGGACCATTCTCTGATGAGGGCCCACCGACGGCATCTCGAAGCGCGGACCCACGGGCTCGAAGCCATGTCGGGCGTAGAATTCGGTCACCGAAATCCGTGCGGCGGCCCAGACCCGCCCACCCGGATGGTACAGGGCCACCTTCGACAGCGTCACCGACAGAAGGTGAGAGCCGACGCCCTGGCCTCTCAGCTCTTCGGCGACGGCCATCCCGCGAAGGCGAATGTCGGCGGACTCCCCCTCGACAGCGAGCGGCTCTAAGAGATAGCTGACCACACCAACGATGCGCCCGTCACCGCTGTCGATCGCCGCGAAATGATGCCCGCCTTCCTCGTCGTCGCCGTCGTATTCGAGCCCTTGGTCATCGTCGAACCAGGGCCGAAGCACTTTCGTTCGAAGAGGTCTTACCCGATGAACACCGACTTCGCTGATTTCGAGTTGGTGAAGATTCATCTCGACTCCTTAGATCCTGTAGCCTCATGTCGCTTCTC
>SKPJ01000545.1 GCA_007119595.1 Myxococcales bacterium | reverse complement strand
GTCAATAGTCCAACAGTTCAGGCATTCCCAGGGTGGTCTGAGTGACAAAGGTTTCCGTCTGTCCGCGAGGTCCTGCCGGAGGCATGGTCAAGGTGATCCGTACTCGCGTGGGCAAGCGGCCAGCGAATTGATTGCTCGTGGTGTCCCACTCACCGATCCATCGCCCCTGGGCGATTTCGCGTTCCGTACCCAACTCCGGCTCGCCGGGATCCCAATATTCGAAGTCGATATCCTCGACCTCCGGAATCATGGTGTGCACCGTTCCGCCCCGGGTCAGATCATCGTCGAAATTGGTGCTGATGCGCCGCCGCAATCGATTCACAACATCGCCGGCCTCATTTCGATGGGGCTCCATATAATAGCCGATCTGAGCGTGGTGGCTGGCCCGTTCGTTTTCCAGGGTGCGCACGTGGGCGAAGGCCGTAAAATCGAGATGCTCTCCACGACCGATCATCCCGAATTGAATGGGTTCGAAATACCGGCTGCCCCCCGGGCCAAAACGCTCGTCGTTTTCGTAGAGCATTTCCTCGCCGGGGACGATTTCTCCGCCGTGCTCCGGTCCCGCGATATAGGCCATGCTGATTTCGTTGGCCATTCGATTCATCGCCAGGCGCACCATCCGGTAGCGCTCGTGGCGCTCACTGACGATGGTTTCAGTCTTGAACATCTGGCTGATCGCAGTCCAGGTGATGACGGTCAAGGTGGCCAGGATGGTAATGGCCAGCAACACCTCGACGAGGGTAAATCCGCGTGCCCGCCGCATCCGTATGCGTCGCAAACAGCCCTTGGTCATCTGGACCTCCTCGATTCGTCGATGCCCATGCCCTCATCGTCCATCATCGAGTCGTCAAAATCGTCTGGCATACCGAACATCTCGAAATCGGTCTGGGTTTGATCGACCACATAGTGGGTCACTTCCAGGGGTTGTTCGCGACCGACAAAATCGAAGTACACCGTCAAAATCACGCGGCGAACGCGCTCGCCGACCTGGTTGACGAATTCGGGAAGCTGAGCCATCAACAGGGGCAACATGGCGCTAAAGGCCGGGTTGCCGCCCAGCGCGCCGCCGTCGGCTTCCATGCCACCGAATAATTGCTGATTGACCTGCGCCATAAACCGCTCCTTGGCATCCGGCGGAATCTCCACCGGCTCGATCCGGGCCTCCCAGCGCATATCGGGATATCCCTCGTCGCGGAACGTCCCGGAGTAGGTGCGATTGGCATCGCTGAAGCCCTCTTCCATGATCATATATTCCAGATCGACCATCTTGCTGCGGGCCAACAGACTGGCCTGGGTCAATTTGGTGGAGTAGACCGACTGCTGCCCACTGTGGGACATGGTCCCCATCAAGACGGTGAATGCAGTGGCCAGAATCGCCAGTGCCAGCAACACCTCGATGAGCGAGAACCCCTTTCCCCGCCGCAGTTGAAGTCGCTTATCCATCGTGTTCCTCCTCGCCAAAGTCGTCGGGAACTTCCCGCAGCCCGCTGTAGGCGATAATTCGACCGGTCAACGGCTCGGTGATCAGCGTAAACCGGGCCTCCGATGAGGGGTCGCGCAACACGATCTGAGCTTGCTGTTGCAGACCATTGGGGAAAAAGTGGATCGCCGCCCGTCCGTCTTCGATGGGTCGGCGACGGTTTTCGGTGCGCACGCTCTCAAAGCGAATGCCATGGCGCAGCGTGCGGGGCTTGACGACCGAGTCCTCTGCGCGTTCGAATCCGGTGCGCCTGCTCAACCCAAAGGGATCTGCCTCCTTGTCATCAAATAAGCCACCTCCGCGCTGCGCCTGTCGTTCCCGTTCCATTTGCCGGACCTCCTCGGGCAATAGGCCATCGTCAAAGGCCTGTTGTGCCTCCTCGTCGGTACCGTCGATGACCACATCGGAATCCGTCACTTCCGTAAAATACTCATTGTTCTCAAAGTCGATGATCAATCGATACTGGCGGTTGTTGAGCGCCGCCTGGTTCGACGTATATCGCATCGCCGAGCTAAGGCGCATCGCTTCGTCCTTTAGCTGACCGTGGGTCACCAGACCGACCATATACACCCCACCGCCGGCGAGCATGGCCAGGATGGCCAACACCACCATCAACTCCACAAGCGTGATCCCTCGCGAAGTCCGCAGCAGTTGGGCCGATGTGCTCTTGCAACAGGTCACGATCATTCCAGGTCAAAGCGGCGGTCAGTCGTCGGCATAGACGTCCAACTCGGTTCCCGCCACACCGTCGGCACCAGGACTGTAGATCTCGAAGTCCCGCTCGCCGTGGCGATTGTAGACGTAGTCATTGCCCCATGGATCCACCGGAACTTCCTCGGTCAATGGAGAATGGCCTTCCGTCAATTGTTCGAGATTGTCGGGCAGTTGATTGGGCGTATTGGTCATATAATAGGTCTCGACCATCTGCCGGAGCTGATTGATCTCCATCTGGGCGGTCCGTTCGTTGGCCGTATCCAGAGCGCCGAAGACGAAATATCCCACGACGCCGGCAACGGAGGCCATGATCGTGATCACGATCATGATCTCCACCAGGGTCATACCCCGCTCGCTACGGATGCGAACCAATCCGTCTTTCACTGTTTCCATCATTCGATTCATCGCGTCTTCTCCTATTGTTGCTGGTGTTTGATCACCGTTAATTGGATTGATCTTCGCCTTGCCCTTCGGCATGGATTGCTCCCAAGGCCTTGGTTGTGACGTCTTGAACGCCCGTGGATTCAACATCATCGCTTCTCGATTCGTTTCACATAATGGTCTGATTCATCTGCAGGATCGGCCACATCACAGCAAAGACAATGGCGGCCACCGCAATCCCGAGCACAATGATCATCAAAGGTCCCAGCAGTTGTGTCATCGTCTGCACCTGCAGATCGGTCTGCTGCTGGTAGCTCGCCGAAATATTTTCCAGCATCTCCTCGAGCTGCCCGGAGCGCTCACCGGTGGCGATCATATGGGTGACCATCGGTGGAAACTCGCCGGAGCGCTGCAGCGGCTGGGCGATGCTTTCTCCCTCGCGGATATTGACCCGGGCGTCCTCCACCACTTCGACCAGGCGTGTATTGCCCAGGACATTTTTGACAATGTCCATGGCCGTCAAAAGGGGCACCCCGCTGGAGAGCAACGTACTCAACGTCCCCGAAAAGCGGGAGATGGCGATCATGCGAACCAGACCGCCAAATTTGGGGACCCTCAAGACGAAGCGATCCCATTTCTCGCGACCCTTGGGGGTGTTTTTCCAATACCAAAACCCCACGCAGGCCCCCACCATCGAGGGCAGCAACAAAAACCACCAACTGGTCAAAAACTCACTAAATCCGATCATCACCTGGGTGATCCACGGCAGTGCTTCGCCCTGATCCTCAAAAATCGCCGTCACCTTGGGGATGACAAAGGCGAAGATAAAGAGCATCACCAGGATTCCGAAGGCCATCATCAGCACCGGATAAAACATGGCGGCTACGATCTTTCCCCGAGTATCGATCTGGGCGTCGATAAACTCCGTCAGACGGCTGAGCACCACGTGGAGATTGCCGGAGTTCTCACCGGCCTTGACCATATTGACGTAGAGGTTGGAAAAATGTTTCTCGTGATCGCGAAGGGCTTTCGCCAGACTGGAGCCCTCGTTGACCTGGCGGCGCACATCGGAGAGGACGCGCTTTAGTTCTTCCTTCTCCGTCTGGTCGGTGAGGGCCGTCAGGGCGTCGACCAGGGGGATTCCGGCGCGCAATAAAGTGGCCATCTGTCGAGTCAACATGGCGATGTCGGCGAGGGTGACCCGCTCAAACATCTTGGTGACATCGACGTCTTTCGACGAGCGTCGTCTCTGCCCCTTTCCCTCGTAGATATCGGTGACGAAGATGCCCTTTCCCTGCAGAGTCTGGCGCAGGTCATTTTTGCTCTCGGCGGTCTCGATTCCCTTGACCTTTTTCCCCGCCCGGTTCTTTCCTTTGTATTCATACACCGGCATATTCGAACCCAATTCGTTGCCGCGGTGTCAACCGCTCGGTTTTGCTACACCATATCTTCCTGGGTGACCCGCAGAACCTCTTCAATGCTGGTATGTCCGTCGAGCACCTTCAGCGCTCCGTCCTCGCGAAGATTGCGCATCCCCTGTCTGGCAGCCGCCTTTTTGATCTCCGAGGTGTCGGCGCGATTCATGACCAAACTCCGGATCGTATCGCCGATACCCAGGATCTCGTAGATCCCCATCCGCCCCTTATACCCCAATCCCAGACAGGTTTCGCAGTCCCGGTCTTCGCCGGGCTTGAAGATCGCCCCCCCGGCCTGCTCGTCGAGCTGGGCATCGCTCAATCCCACCTCTGCGATCTCCTTGGCGGTGGGCCGATAGCTGATCTTGCAATCCGGACATAGCCGTCGAACCAGTCGCTGAGCCATGGTGCAGATCACCGTGGAGCTGACCAAAAAGGGTTCGACCCCCATATCGGTAAGCCGGGTAAAGGCACCGGCGGCGTCATTGGTGTGAAGCGTCGAGAACACGAGGTGACCGGTCAACGAGGCTTGAATCGCCATCTCTGCGGTTTCGACGTCGCGAATCTCACCGACCATGATCACATCCGGGTCGTGGCGCAGATAGCTGCGCAGTCCCCGGGCGAAATCCAGATCGATTTTGGGCGCCACCTGCATCTGACTGATGCCGTCGAGCTGATATTCGACGGGATCCTCGATGGTCAAAATATTTTTGTCCGGACTGTTGATCTCACTGAGTGCGGAGTACAGGGTGGTGGTCTTACCGCTACCGGTCGGTCCGGTGACCAAAATAATCCCGTGGGGATTAAAGATAAGGTCGAGCATCATATCCAGGTGATCGTCGGCCATTCCGATATCGCGCAAATTGAGCAATACCGCCGATTTGTCGAGCAATCGCATGGTGATGCGTTCGCCGTGAGCCGACGGTGCGGTGGCGACACGAATATCGATGTCTTTTCCCGCCATTTTGATGCGGATCCGGCCGTCCTGGGGGAGCCGTTTTTCGGCGATATTGAGTCCGGCCATGATCTTGATACGAGTAATAATACTGGAGTGAAAACGCTTGGGCGGGTTGGCGACTTCTTTGAGCACTCCGTCGATGCGAAATCGAACGGTGATCTCTTTTTCGCCGGGCTCGATATGAATGTCGCTGGCTCGCTCCCGTACGGACTGTACGAAGAGGCTGTTGACGAAACGAATCACCGGGGCCTCGTCGTCGTCGCCGGCGTCGAGGAGGTCGTTGATATTCAGTGAGGCATCTTCGGCGTGGGGGTTTTCTTCCTCCTCGAGGTCGTCGAGCCCTCCGCCGAGCTGGCGGCTTTTGCGGTCAAAGGCCTCGTTGATCGCCGACTGCAGACTCGTGGTCGGCACCACCACGGGCATGATCTCGACCCCGGCGACCATCCGCACCTCATCGAGCACCTCGATTTCCAGCGGGTCATCGGTGGCGACGAGGACGTGTCCGTTGCGCTTGTCATAGGGCAGCACGCCGTGTTCCCGGGCCCACCCCAATTTGAGTCCCTCCAAAAGATTGAGGTCCAATTCTTCGGCGTCGATATTCATCTCGCAGGGATAGTCCAACTGCCGGGCCAACGCCCGCGTGACATCCTCCTCGTCGACGGCCTCCATCTGGATCAGGATCTCTCCAATTCGACCTCCTTTCTCGGCCTGCACCGAGAGTCCGCGGTCGAGTTGACCGGGGTCGAGCTTTCCCATCTCCATCAAAATTTCGCCCAATCGTTGGCGATTATACATACGTTACTCCCCACCCGCGTCGTCCACATCATTATCGACTGCGTCCAGCCCTCCCCCTTCGGGAACCTCCTGCGGGGGGGCTGTTTCCACCGGTGGCCTCGAAGTCGACGTATCGTCCTCCCGGCCACCGCCGAGAATCTGATAACGAGGACCGTATTCCTCAAACTCCTCGAGGGCCTCGCGGCGCGCTGCTTCCTCCGTCATGGCATTGCTTATTTCACTTCGCATCCGCTCCATGAGCCCCGTTTTTTTCTGAAAATTGACATGCCGGACATAGTCACGATCTTGTTGGGCAAAAAGGCGCATCAGCTCCTCGCGCTCCGCCATTTTGCGGTCGTAGATCTTTTCCAGATCCTGCTCGCTTTCGATGATATAGGGGGTGAGCATCAGCACCAGATTCTGTTTGGTAGTCAGCGTACTGGTGCTTCGAAACAGCATCCCGAGCACCGGGATATCGCCGAGAAAGGGAACCTTCTGAACCGTTTCATTTTCCACATCCCGCATCAGCCCACCGATCACGATCGTCGATTGGTCTCGAACCAACACCGTGGTCTGCGCGTTGCGCCGGGTTCGCGTCGGTGCCAGATCCTGACCATCGCCGGCCCCCTTGATATCGCTGATTTCCTGGTCGACCTCGAGACGCACGTAGTCGCTTTCGTTGATCTGAGGCAAGATCCGCAATTCGATCCCCACGTCTTCGTAATCAATGGGAGTTCCCAACCCCCGCCCCAATCC